>JBPCWG010000403.1:0-3295 GCA_051009705.1 Methyloligellaceae bacterium
CTTGAGCTCCAACCCCCTGGCATTTTCAGTGGAAATATTTAACTGGTAACCGTAGACGTCAAGAATATCACCCGTGATGGAAAGCCCAAAACCGCTTCCCTGTATGGATTCGTCCAATCGGCTGCCCCGCTGTAAAATTGTTTCAATCTTTTCTTGCGGCACCCCGGGGCCATCGTCTCTGACGACAATTTCTGTTGTGTCGGAGTTCGATATTGCATTTATTTCGACCGCCTGGTGCGACCACTTGCGGGCATTATCTAAAATGTTGCCAAAAACATTCTCAAAATCGTGCCGATCAAAATCTACATAAATGTTCTCGGGAATATCAAGCTTCCAGCTAATGCGGTCACCATTTGGTAGTTGTTTCATGGTTCCGATAAGCCGGGCCATGGAGTTGTGAAGATTAATTTTTTTGGCAAAGTTACCACCTCGCCCACGCGTCCGGGCGACGGTCAACTGACGTTCCACATGCCGGTTCATGGTGTCTATCTGTTGATCAATTTCTTCCGCCGAAGCCGATTCGCCTTTTTTATGAAGGTTGCGGCTTTCCGCTGCCAGGATGGCGATGGGTGTTTTCAGACCATGGGCCAGATCCGCCGCCCGGGCGCGCGCTATGGAAAGAGCCTCTTCTTTACCGCCCAGCAGTCCATTGATTTCTTCAACAAGAAGCTGGATTTCTTCCGGATAGTTTCCGTCCAGACTTGGTTTTGCGTTTGTCCTTATGGTGTTGATGTCCTGGCGAACCCGCTCCAGAGGTCGAAGCCCGACAGAAATCTGCTGCCAGGCCGCCAACAGAAGTACGGCTCCAAGGACAAACATGGCGACCTTCAAATCATTGTCGAAGGACTCCAGGAATATCGCTATTTCCTTCTCGTTCATGGCCGCAACGATTGTGTAGGGCGATGAATTGTCCTTTTCCTTGACGAAGACCTGGCGGGCCAGAGATATCAGGGGCTGCTCATCCGGACCGGACAATGGCTCTATATTGTTCCCGGCAAATGACCGGGTGGCACTCTGCACCACTAATGACTGGTCCCAGAGCGAACGTGATGTGAGAATAACCGTATTACCCCGGTTAATCTGCCAGTAATATCCGGAATAGGGACGTTCGAACCGAGGATCGGCCAACGGCACGTTCAAGTAGGACCGTCCCTCCTGATCAAATGACAGGGAAGACATGATCTGCTGGACATAGACACCCAGCTCTGCTTCGGATTTACGTGTCACATGTCTTTCAAACAAATATTCGAGAAAAAAAAAGACGATCGTCAGCACGAAGCAAATGGCAATTCCCGCGGCCAATATGAGGCGTAACCGGAGGGATGGCTGATACTTCACGTCGCAACTCCATCACAATCCGAAATAACATACCCAAAACCCCTGCGTGTCTTGATAAAATCTTTCGGCAGTTTTTTTCGCATGCGACCAATCAGAACTTCCAATGTATTGTGATCACGAAGCTCATCGACACCGTAAACATGATCCGAAAGTTCATGCTGGGGAACAACGCGGTCATTGTGAAGCATCAGATAAGCAGCGGCCCGATATTCCAGAGGTGTGAGGTTGAGAGGCCGACCGTCAACAATGATACGCATCTGGCGCGTATCAAGAGTGGTTACTCCGACAACAATTTCACTTGCCGCATGTCCGGCCGAGCGCCGCAATATAGCGCGCAGACGTGCCAGCAGTTCTTCGACTTGGAAAGGCTTGGCCAAATAGTCGTCAGCCCCGGCATCGATGCCTGTGACCCGCTCCGTCCAGTTTCCCCGGGCGGTCAGTATTAGCACAGGTACAGTTTTGCCGGCAGCACGCCATTTTTTTAGGATCGTCAAACCATCAATGACCGGCAATCCCAGATCGAGTATGATAGCCGAATAGTCTTCCGTATCCCCCAAAAACCATCCCTCCTCGCCATCGAGCGCAATATCCGGAATATAGCCGGCACTTTTGAGAGACTGGCACACGTCTTCGGCAACTTTTACTTCATCTTCAACAATGAGTATGCGCATGATCGTACCCTTGGAGTACTTACGATTATCGCTGCAAATTCCGTCGCGGAAGTGGCAAATTATCTTGCGGATCCACTAGTGGTTCTTCAATTTCCCTGTTTAAGGGCATAAGATCTCTGGGCAGGGGAACTCCGGACTGGGCGTTACTGTCCTGCCACCTTATAATTTCCAGCGTTTTTCCATTTAGAAAAACGTCAATCAACCGGCCCCTGGGATTGACCACCCTCAAAGCGTATACCCATCGCTCTTCAACCTGATGCAAGTCAACATCAAGAATTTCTACATTGCCGCGCTTTCTGACACTTGCAATGATTTCCCGAAGGGGTCTGATTTCGCGATTGCGCAGAGCCCGACGTGCGCGCAAATGACTGCCGTCGCGACGATCAAGCAGGCGCTCCCGGGCCCGCCTCCCCATTTGTCGGTAGCGCCGTCTATTTTGCCGGATATTTTGTGCAGCGGCCTTTTGACCGCAAACAAGAAAACAGAAACCGCCCGCAACCGTTGCGATAAATGCTCGCCTTGTCTGGTCTGGGCTTTCGGAGGACATAGAAAAATCGTTTCGGATGCGGCTTTTACAGACTCTAATTGTTGCATATTGAAACTGACAAAATCCTGATATTCTAAATCAGCCATCTGTAAGGGCCGCACCTCTAGTTTGCGATTATTGCCAACGAAGCAAACATAAGGATCGCCCTCATGAAACACCTAATTGCAGCTCTTTCAGCTATTACCCTCGTCAGCATGAGCAGTGGAGCCGAAGCCCATGGCCGGCATCATCATGGGCATGGGCATGGCATTGCCCGTATCATCATTCATGGAGTCGCGCATGCTGCAAGCCATGGGCATCATGTCAAAGGCAAACGGCGCTGCTTCTGGCATAAACACAGAAGGAACGGACGCCTGGTTCGCCATCGACACTGCCGTTAAAGCTGGAGCATGAAATTAGAAGGGGACCGCAAGCGCAAAAAAAACAATTAAATCGCGATATTATCCTCCCACCCCCTTCGAAACCCGCTCCGACTCTAGAGCGGGTTTTTTCTTCCAAATTCTGGACCGATCTGTTTTATAAGTCTTTTTAGCTGAGATCGGCGGATAATTGGCCCTTAATTCTGGAATTGTTAAAGAGACTTTTAACATCACTGATTTAGAGTCACTTCCAATTCGTGCGAAATATTCTTCTGGGTAAATCCGATAATGGCTGTACAACCAGACGACTGGAAGGCATTGCTCTCACTTGCAGCACAACCCTCTCTGGAAAAGAGGCAGTTGCTGCTGCGACGCGTTAC
>JBPCWG010000404.1:0-4044 GCA_051009705.1 Methyloligellaceae bacterium
GGTGCAAATGCCGAGTATAAATTTTTTCTGTTGTCCTTGTTGCCGACCATGGCATAAACCGGCGCCCTTGCGGCTGACAGAATACGAATGGCCTCAGCGTATTCTTTCTGCCTGCCATTTTGCACGACGTCGCCAGTGTGAACGATGATGTCAGGAGCAGGCTCAAGGGTATTGATATCCGCAATCACGCGTTCGAAGTCAACAATCCTTTGTCTGGCGTCGGGGACGTCAAGCGCCAGATGTGTATCGGAAATTTGCGCTATTATCATGAACTTTAATCAGAAGCAGATTTCAGGCTAGCATAATATTCTTTAAGAATAGCGACGACTTCCGGTCGACTGAATTCCGGAGGAATGTCCGCATCGGAAGCCAGCATTTCGCGTTGTTGCGTCCCGGAGATCGAAATATGGTATTCGGGATCATGCGGGCAGGTCTTGGCCGTAGCCATACCGTAGCACTTGCGGCAGTAGAAGGTAATGTCGATCTTCAGGGGTTTGCATAAAAGTGCTCCCGGCCAAAGCTGGTCAAAAATGTGATGAGCATCAAACGGACCATAATAATCGCCGACCCCTGCGTGATCGCGACCGACAATCAGATGCGAGCATCCGAAATTCTGACGGATCAATGCGTGTAACAACGCTTCTCTCGGACCGGCGTAGCGCATCTCGATTGGATATCCCGCCTGGATTACGGTACCCGGCCGAAAATAATTGTCGATCATAGCCTGGATCGACCGTGTGCGGACATCGGCAGGGATGTCTCCCGATTTGAGTTTGCCCAGCACTTGGTGGATGAAAACACCGTCCATGACCTCAACTGCAATTTTGACCAGATGTTCATGACTGCGGTGCATCGGATTGCGGGTCTGGAAAGCGGCAACATTTGTCCAGCCATTCTCGATAAACATCCTCCTCGACTCCGCAGGACGGATGTAAAGCTCGGAATAAGTGACAGGCTGATCCCCTTCGTTGATTACGGAAACCGGCCCGGCAAGGATCACGTCACCTTGCGCCAGTACCTTCGCAACGCCGGGATGGGCAGGGTCAACCGTGCCATAGACGTGTTCGGCTTCAAACGACTTGTCGATTGAAAATTTCTCACTCACCGTCATTACGGCCAATAAGTCGCCCGTCTCTCCATTGACAAGCGCGACCTCTTCCTCGTCTTGTATGCTGTCTGCTATTTCCTTGTTGACGGGGAGTGTAATGGGAATTGGCCAGAATACGCCGTCAGGCAATTTCATGTCGGCACACGATCCTCTCCAACTGTCATGCCCCATGAATCCGTCCAGTGGCGTGTAAGCGCCCATGGAAAACATCAACACATCCGAAACCGCTCGCGAATCAAGTGGGACCTTGCGCAGTTTTTCTGCCCGCCTGAGAGCTTCGCCATGTTCCGCTTCGGGTAACAAAAGCGGCTTTACATTTTCGGAATAGTGCGGTGCTACGAGTTGGGTCATTGCTTATCCTCTCCAAAGGGAAGAAATCGTCGGGTCGTGGGAATTGCCGCCAGCCTCCCATGCATTAAATCGGTCGCGTCAAATTTTTATCAATATTTAACGCGTCGATTTCGGCTCCACCTAATTGTATTTCTGTTTCGGTCGCATCTCTTACTAAGAGGACCTCAAGTTGGAAAAGGACATCGCGGCCACACAGGGGATTGTTGCCATCGACAGTCAATGTCTCATCATCCATCCTGGTCACAACAAAATTCCGAACCTCACCCTTCTCGTTCTTTGTTGTGATAGTCATGCCGACTTCCCTGTACTCGTCGGGAACATTTTCGATCCGATCCGTAAAGACCAGCGACTCGTCCCTGGGACCGAAGAGCTTGTCAGAGTCTATCGCCACCTCTACTACATCGCCTTTGGTTCTCCCCTCCAGCTGTTCGAGCACATGCGGCGCCAGCACATCATTGCGACCGTGCACATAACCCAATGGGAACTCAATCCCAGTAAGGAACTGGCCGGTTTGCTGATCGATTACCTTATAAATGATCTCGACAAACTTATCGGCTTGAATAACTTCGCTCATACCGGATCGCACAATTTAAAAGATGGAAGCCCCAAAAATCTTGACCTCACCCTCTTCATAACCCAGCACCAGTCTTCCGAGCCATTCGCCATCCTTGTTGGTACTTCTTTGCCTGTAAAGGACAGTCACATGTTCTCCCCGGCGAATTATCCCGAGCTGATCGACATTTTCGGATAAATTCCGGGTAAGTTCGCTCGTCGCAAACTGTCTTCCAACCTCAACGTCATTGAGTGCAAGCCTCAGTGATTCTGAAAATCCTTTGACAAATTCGCCGTAATCGCCCGAATTGGAACACTTGACAAGGTTGAGCCACATCGGATTTGCGAGAGCCACTATCTCCTCATCGCTCTTTTCAATAATGTTCGTCGGTGGGCTCATTAAACCGCAGCTTTTTCTTCTTCTTCACCGACCAGGTGATAGCAGGGCGCTTTCTCCATCGTGTATTCACCAGTTTCCGGATCACGGCGCGATACGGTCAGCACGTGCCAGTTTTCGTCGTCCACTTTCATGGCGTCACCACGATAATAGTAACCAGGCCACCTTGTTTCCTTGCGGAACAAGGTATGTTGCATAACACACTCCGCAGTACGGTGTCGGTGCTTGAGCTCCCAGGAACGAAGCAACTCATGCAAATCTTTTGCCCCAAGGCATTCTAGATCTTCTTCCATGACCTTCATTTTCTTCAGGCCAATGTTGAGGAGCTTTTCGTTGGTCATATAACTAACGGTCACGCCACCACAATACTCATCCATGAGCTTTTGCAGACGATCCAGGCCCTGTTTCGGATGGATGTAACTGGGACTTACAGTCCCCGCGACGATTTCATTGCGGTATTTCTTGTATCTCTCCAGTGGCGCATAGATCTCAGTTTTGCGATCTTCGATCTGCTTGTCGGAAACAACTATACCGTTTGCCTTGCCATCATCAATATAATTACAGGCTGCCTTGGCAGCTAAACGGCCTTCGGTAAAGGAACCGGATGAAAAGGCATGCGGCGTACCACCAACAGCATCTCCTGCGCCGAACAATCCTTCAACTGTCATCATTCGGTTGTAACCCCAAAAATATTCCGGCGGGGAAATATCCTCTGGACCACTTGCCCAGCCACCAGCGCCGGTTGCATGAGATCCCATGACATATGGTTCGGATGTGGTCAGTTCGGGATTTTCATTCTTCGGATCTACGTCGGTCGAGGCCCACAGAACGGCCTGTCCAATCGTCATGCCCAGAAAGTTTTCCCAGCCAACCTCTTCCAGATGAGGGTCCTGAAAGGCCTGCATAGTGACCATATGAATCGGACCTCGGCCGGCATTCACTTCACTTATCAGTGCATGATTCCGCAAACAGGTCGGGATCGGCCTGTGTGTCAGGTGAGAGACTTCCGGATCCAGATACTCTTTTCCGACCATTTTCTGAAGTTCAGGCCACCAATTGGACTCATACTCTTCACCCAGCCCGTTTTGCGTGTAGGTTTTCAGGTGCAGGAAATAAGCCCCGACCGGACCATATCCGTCCTTGAAGCGGGCCAGGACAATCCGGTTTTCCATCTGAGTCATTTTGGCACCGGCTTCGATCATCAACCCATAAGCGGATCCGGACGACCATGGAGCATACCAGGTGCGGCCCGCGCCTTCACCGACCGAGCGCGGCTTGAATATGTTGGACGCGCCTCCGGCAGCGACAATTACGGTCTTGGACTTGAAGACGTGATAGTTGCCTGTACGAACATTGAATCCAATAGCGCCCGCTGCTCGATTTTCCTTGGCATCATCCATCAGCAAATGGGTGACACAAATGCGATTAAAGACCTCGTCAGCCGATTTCTTCGCAGCCTCAGCAACAATGGGTTTGTAGGACTCTCCGTGAATCATGATCTGCCATCGTCCTTCACGCAGATAAGTACCCGTATCCGGGTTCTTCATGATCGGGAGACCCCAATCTTCGAACTGGTGCACCGTCGAATCGACGTGACGTGCCATATCGAAAAGCAAGTCCTCCCGTACCAATCCCA
>JBPCWG010000405.1:0-4279 GCA_051009705.1 Methyloligellaceae bacterium
ATTTTTATGGGCGGCTACGCGACCACACCTGCAACGGCAGCTGATCTGGGTGGCGATTGCTGCGCCGATTTGGAAGAGCGTGTTGCAGAACTTGAAGCAACGACGGTACGAAAGAAAGCCCGTCAACTAAGCATGACCATTTCCGGTCGTGTGCACTCAGCGATCATGCACTGGGATGATGGCGGCGGAGATACATCTGAATATTCCGATAGCGACACCGTTGTTGCACCAGGTTTGGCAGCTTCCAGGATTGTTGTTGATGGTCGTGCGAAACTGCGCGAAGGCTGGGAAGCTGGTTATCGAATCGGTTGGGAATTTGTTGAAGAAGGTCGCGGTATTCGAGCGGGCCATTCATCTGCCACGTCCGGACAGCAGCGACCAACAAGTTCTTCAATTGAAGCTTATGAGGCCTACTGGTTCATTCGCGGCGCTCGCGTCGGTGCGATCAGTGTCGGTACACGTGGCCAATCTTACGGCGGCGCTTCGAAAGTGGATATTTCCGGGCGAACCGGTCTTGTGGCCAACGCCGATCCACGTCTCTATGGCGGTAGCATCCGGTTTAGAACTTCTTCCGGTACTTCTACTGGCTTGACTTTGAACCCGGCTTTCCAGGTCGATGATGGTGACGATGGCGCCGGTGAGCGTTCAGGTGTTCGTTATGATTCGCCAACTATGGGCGGATTCATTCTTACAGCTGACTGGGTCAACAAAGACTTTGAAGAAGATGTTTATGGTCTCAGACTTTCATTTGCCCGTCAGATGGGTGACTTCAAAGTTGCTGCAGCCGCTGGCTGGTATCAGGAAGAATATGTAGGTCACTCAGATGATTCTACTTCAGAGCACTCTGGTATCCTGGGGTCAATTGGTATCATGCACAACCCGTCAGGTGTCTTCGTGAACTTCGGTGCCGGTGATGTCGATTATGACGCTGGTGACAACGATGATGCGAGCTTCTGGTATATCACGGCTGGTCTGAAGCGGAAATGGTCTGACCGTGGCCCAACAACGATCTACGCTCAGTACTATGATAGTTCTGACAATAGTGCAGCAGCTGCTGACCAGGCTGACTTCGACTCCAGTTACTGGGGCTTTGGTATCGCTCAGGACTTTAGCGCGGCAAACATGTATCTCTATGCTGGATATCGCAGCTACGAGACAGATGCGCAAGTCGGTGGCGAATCGCTCAAAGATATCGATACCTTTATCTTCGGTGGCATCGTCAACTTCTAGTCATCTGATACATCAGATCTAACAAGAATTCGGAAAGCCGCTCTTCGGAGCGGCTTTCTTTTTTTGGATCTACTCGAATATTCCTCAAGGGACTTGCAGAATTAGCTTGTTCTCGCCGGTTTGCTGATTTACCCCAATATTTATGAGACTATTGAAAGCTTTTGCGACCGTCGGCAGCTTTACCATGATGAGTCGCGTCCTCGGCTTTGTCCGCGACATCATGATGGCTGCGGTATTGGGATCGGGGGCCGTGGCCGATGCTTTTTTTGTCGCCTTCCGAATACCCAATCTTTTCCGGCGCGTGTTTGGCGAAGGCGCTTTCAATTCCGCTTTTATCCCGTTGTTTGCCCGCAGACTGGAAGGGCAGGGGGCGGAGGAGGCGCGTAAGTTTGCCGAGCAGGTCGCGTCCTTTCTGGTCTTTGTCCTGATTATCCTGACGGCGCTGGCGGAGATATTCATGCCCTGGATCATGTTCGCCATGGCCTGGGGATTCAGCGATACGCCTGAGAAGTTTGACCTCGCCGTCGTCATGACCCGTATCACCTTTCCCTATCTTATATTCGTCTCGTTGCTGGCGCTGTTTTCAGGCATTCTAAATGCCTTCGGTAAGTTTGCCGCAGCTGCTTTTGCCCCGGTCCTTCTCAATGTTGTGTTCATTCTAGTTCTGGCCGTACTGGTTTCTAACGGTTTTGGGGCCTCAGAACTGTCCGGGCTCATTCTCGCAAGTGCCGTGACCGCCGCGGGAGTTCTTCAACTCCTTGTGGTGATGTTCGCATCGCGTCAGATCGGCATGGTCCTCAGAATCAGGCCGCCGCGCCTCACACCCGGTGTAAGGCGTCTGCTCGCACTGGGCATACCCGGTGTCATTGCCGGTGGCATTACGCAAATCAACATCATTATCGGAACCTTTATCGCCACTCTCCAGGATGGTGCCGTCTCCTGGCTATATTATGCGGACAGGCTCTATCAGCTACCGTTGGGTGTGGTTGGAATCGCAATTGGCGTGGTGCTGCTGCCGGATTTGTCGCGGAAATTTCAGGAAGGAAACAGGGCTGCCGCCTTTGAAAGCCAAAATCGGTCCCTGGAATTTTCCCTGATCCTGACGCTCCCGGCAGCCCTGGCTCTGTTTATTATCCCCGACCAGATTATTTCCGTGCTGTTCGAAAGAGGGGCCTTCAGTGCGCAGGATACCCAGGCGACATCACTGGCACTCGCGGCATTCGCCCTCGGTCTTCCCGCGTTTGTACTGATCAAAGTGTTTTCACCTGGATTTTTTGCAAACGAAGATACACGAACGCCCATGTACTTTGCCGGTATCAGCATGATCGTAAATGTCGTCATGTCATTTGCTCTGTTCTGGTGGATTGGTCATGTGGGAATTGCTGTCGCGACATCGTTTGCAGGCTGGGTGAATGCGCTTCTGTTGTGGAAAACCCTGACCAATCGAAACTTTTTTGTTCTGGATTCCAGAACCAAGTCGTTCATGGTTCCCCTGCTCGCTTCCGTGTCTTTTATGATCTTTGTCCTGCTCGCACTCGAATGGTACCTGGAGCCTTATTTCGGATCCGGGCAAACAATTTGGATCAAAGGCCTTGCCCTGGCTTCGATGATTTGCGGTGGTTTCCTGGCATTCATTGTTGCCGCACAAGTGACCAAGGCCTTTGATTTTCTGGCCCTTACAGCCCGTTTGCTGCGTCGATAGCCGGCCTCCGACTGGTTTCACTAATCGCTTGCGAAGAATTGAATCTCGGTACATAACCGCGTTCGAGATTATAGAGGATGATCCGATGTTCGAAGAAAGTGTATTTTCCGGTGTTCAGCCTACCGGCAACCTGCATCTCGGCAACTATCTGGGAGCGATTACAAAATTCGTTGCACTTCAGAACAATTTCAAGTGCATTTATTGTATCGTTGACCTGCACGCCATCACGGTCTGGCAGGATCCCGATGAATTGCGGAACAATACACGCGAAGTCGCTGCAGCCTTTATCGCATCGGGAATTGATCCCGAGAAAAATATAATTTTCAATCAAAGCCAGGTTTCGGCACATGCGGAACTCGCCTGGATATTCAACTGTGTTGCGCGCATGGGATGGCTCAACCGCATGACCCAGTTCAAGGAAAAAGCCGGCAAGCATCGGGAAAACGCTTCAGTTGGATTATTTGCCTATCCTAATTTGATGGCCGCCGATATTCTTGCTTATCGCGCGACCCATGTTCCTGTCGGCGACGATCAAAAACAGCATTTGGAACTGTCGCGGGACATCGCCCAGAAATTCAATACAGATTATGAGAATTCGATAAAAGAGGCAGGATACGAAAACGGATTCTTCCCGCTTCCGGAACCTCTCATCACCGGACCCGCGACACGCGTGATGTCCTTGAGAGACGGCAAAAAGAAAATGAGCAAGTCAGAGACATCGGACATGACGCGGATAAATCTGACTGATGATGCTGAACTCATTGCGAAAAAGGTCAGGAAAGCCAAAACGGATCCCGAGCCATTGCCCGGCGAAGTTGCGGGTCTGAAGGAACGTCCGGAAGCCGATAATCTCATTGGCATTTTTGCGGCTCTGCAGGACAGCAGAAAAGAAGATGTACTCCGGGACTTTGGCGGCAGTCAGTTTTCAACATTCAAGCAGGAACTGGTAGATCTGACGGTCTCAAAGCTTGAGCCAATCACGACGGAAATAAGAAGACTTGGTTCAGATCCGGCCCATCTTGACCAGCTGTTGAATGCCGGTGCCGAGCAGGCAAAAGAAATTGCTACTCCCATTCTCGATGACGTAAAAAGAATTGTCGGATTTGTCGGGTAACTGAAAAATACTTTTAATTTGAGAAATTGCTGTTGCTATTGTTTTGATAAAACTATGTAATCTTCTCAGGAACAGTCATTTCTGAAGATTAAGTGATTCATGGCCCATGTTTCGTTAAGAAAATCTTTTGAAAAAGGTCACCGAAGAAAGTTCATGGTGATCATTGATAACACGCCCGAATGTGAGGTTGCCCTTGCTTTTGCCGGACGTGTTGCGCAACGCACCAATGGCAC
>JBPCWG010000406.1:0-5850 GCA_051009705.1 Methyloligellaceae bacterium
TTGGTGCCGGTGCTCCGGGAATATATACCTTGATTAAGAAATTTTTCGCAGCCAGTGATTGATCTTTATATAATGGCCAAATATGATCGCAAGTTTCTGATCCCACAGTGAAAATTGAAACTTCCCACGGCCGATTGGACGCAACAACTTTAAGCCATCCGAAAGACTGAACTCATGGACGCCATTGTCGATAATAAGATGTCAAACATAGACGCTCGCAACAAAAAAACCTCTCAAACTCCGAGCCAGAAAGAGGCTGAAGAAGCGGTACGCGTTCTTATTCGCTGGGCCGGAGATGATCCGGAACGCACGGGTCTAGTGGATACGCCGAAACGCGTCGTCGAAGCCTATCAGGAATTCTTCAGCGGTTACGACACCGACCCGCGCGAGGTTTTGAGCAGAACATTCGAAGATGTGACGGGATATAATGACATCGTCATGCTCCGTGATATCGACATCAACTCCCACTGCGAACACCATATGATTCCGTTTGTAGGCCGAGCGCATATCGCCTATTTCCCGACCGAAAAGGTCGTCGGCATTTCCAAACTCGCCCGGGTTGTGGAAATATTCGCCCGGCGCCTGCAAACCCAGGAAACCATGACCGCCCAGATTGCCGACACGATCGATGAAGTACTCAATCCGGCCGGGGTTGCCGTGATGATTGACGCCATTCATCAATGTATGTCGCTACGGGGTGTTCAAAAACCCAATGTCTCGACCATTACGACACAGTTCCGGGGGTCCTTCTCTGAAGATCCGGTCCTACAGGATCGATTTTTGAAGCTGACGGAACAGCGTTGAGTTGAACAAAATTGTTTCCCCGCCGGCGCTGACCCGGTTCGGGGTGACGAAACGGGCGACCGGGGAATTGTTCAAAACGGGTCGCAAATCAACTTTCAAATGAAATCAAACCGGTTCTCTGACATTACCGGCTCTTTAAAAATCGAGAACGCTTATGCTCTTTCCGAAGGCTGAATCGAAATCGGACATGGAAACCAACACGATTTTCACCCCGAACTTCGACAGTGCCGGGCTGCTTCCGGCGGTCGTGACAGATGCCAGTACCGGGGAACTTCTCATGGTTGCTTACATGAATGGGGAAGCGATCATGAAAACCCTGGAGACGGGATTTGCCCACTTCTACAGCCGTTCTCGTAAGTCACTCTGGAAAAAAGGGGAATCCAGCGGACATGAACTGGAACTCGTCGATTTACGCACTGACTGCGATCAGGACACACTCTGGCTACTCGTGAATATGAAGGGTCCCGGCGCCTGCCATGTGGGGTATCGATCGTGCTTCTACCGATCCCTGAAAACCATTAGCGACGGCAACAAATCAGAATCGGATGGACCGACAGAAGGATCCGTTCAGCTCGAATTTGTGCTCAGCAGCAAAGCTTTTGACCCCGACCAAACCTATAAAAAATAATAGGAATTTCCGGGAACCCCGTCGCCGTTAAGATTATTAATCCGCGGTTAATATCAGATCTCTAAAATATGGTATGTTTCATTTCCTGATTCTGACCTCGAGTTCAGTTGGCGTGGCACTTGCTTTGAATAAGAGGAATTATGAGCACATCATCTAAAATAGGCATAGCCTTAGGCGGAGGCGCAGCACGCGGCTGGGCCCATATTGGAATTCTGAAACGTCTTAATGAATCTGGAATATTTCCTGACATTGTCGCGGGAACCTCGATCGGTGCCGTGGTCGGCGGCTGTTACGTCGCCGATAAACTTGAAGAGCTTGAAGAATTCGCCATGAGCCTGACGCGGCGGCGGGTCTTTGGCTTGCTCGACTTTAATCTCGCAGGCTCGGGCCTGATCACCGGGCAACGCCTTTGCGCCCAGCTGGACGATCATTTATCCCATTGCCGCATCGAAGAATTTGAGAAGAAATTCGTTGCCGTGGCCACGGAAATAGGAACGGGACACGAGGTCTGGCTCAGCCGTGGCAAACTGGTAGAAGCCATGAACGCGTCCTACGCCCTGCCCGGCATTTTCAAACCGGTAAAAATCGGACAGCGCTGGCTCATTGATGGTGCCATCGTCAACCCGATCCCGGTTTCCATCTGTCGTGCCATGGGCGCGCGGATCGTGATCGCCATTAATCTGCACAAAGATGTCTTCGGCAAGGGAAGTGTGATTTACGATCACGGTACCGAGGAAGACATGTTACCAGCCGTGGATGAAGAGAAGCCGGAGAAAACCAATGGCCGTGCTGCCGTGCATCTCCTGCACCGTCAGTTTTTTGGCCGTGGGGAAAGCGCGCCGGGCATATCGTCGGTAATGCTTGAGGCCTTCAACATCACCCAGGACCGGATAGCCCGATCCAGACTGATCGGAGATCCTCCCGACCTGCTTCTGAGCCCAATGCTTAATGAAATCGGATTGTTCGAATTTCACCGAGCGGGTGCGTCCATCGAGGCCGGTTATCTCGCTGCAGACGCCATGATGGAAGACATTTCTCAAATTGTAGAATTGCAGGCGGCCTAGAAACCCCTGGCCCGGCAAGGCCTGCAACTCTCAGTCCTCATGCAATTGAGTTTCGAAACTTTCCAGGGGTCCCGATTTTAACCCGCTGAAATGTACTGGCGCATGGCGTCAGCTTCCATCTCAGCTTCGGCTATTCGATATTTCACGACATCGCCGATTGAAACCAGCCCGACAAGATTATTGTTTTCGACAACCGGCATATGACGAAAGCGACGACTCGTCATTTGTGCCATTATTTCTTCAATTGTATCGGATTCCTGACAACTGATGACATTTGCCGTCATGCAGGTCTCGACAGGCTTGTTGAGGACACTCTGACCTTCCGTGCCCAGATGGCGAACAATATCTCTTTCAGATACGATACCGACAACAGCTTCATTATCGTCTGTAATTATGACCGATCCGATTTTCGCCTCGCTCAATCGCTGTGCAATTTCAAGAATGGTTTGCTCCCGCCCCGCCGTGACGACCTGCCGACCTTTTTCATTTAGAATTGCAGCAACATTCATTTGAAAATCTCCTCTTTTGTATGGATTAAAATATGTAGTTGACCGTCTCCTTTATTCACGGTTTGTTCCACAATATTTCAGCCGTTAACGCGGCTAACTCAGTCTATATAATGGAATTAGAAAACCATCCGTGCAAGTCGTATAGTCTAATACTTGGGCAAATTTGACCAAATTGGCCGCAATCTGTTGATAAATTTGGTTGAATTCGAATTTCAGACTGGAAATTTCATGTTTAATGCCGCCTACCGCAGACGACTTTCCCGGGACATGAAGCGATGGCAAAGGGAGGGCTGGGTCTCCGAAACCGGCGTCCGGGCGATCCTCGATGACATTCCGCCGCCTTCGGGACTGACAAGGCTGCCGGTTCTGCTGGGAATGCTGGGTGCCATTCTTCTGTGCTTTGCGGCCATGAGTTTTGTGGCGGCCAACTGGCAGGAAATTCCGCGCGTTTTCCGGCTATTGTTGCTCTTCACGGCGTTGTGGGCCGCATATGGGCTGGCGATTTTTCTGCAGGCCAGAAACCTGACGGCATTTTCCGAAGCGGCCCTGGTCGCGGCCCTCGGTTTTTTCGGCGCCTGTATCATGTTGATCGCCCAGATGTACCACATCGACCGCTCACCGGCGAACGGCGTGCTGCTCTGGGCTGTGGGCAGCCTGATGACGGCCTATCTCGCCCGCTCGTGGTCAAGCTGGGTGATTTATCTCGTTCTTATTGGGGTCTGGAGTGTCAGTGTTGCTGTCCTGGGATCTCAAATATTCCAGTGGCAGTTTCTGCCGCTCTTTCTGGCAGCGGTTTATCTCGCCATGCTCATGCCTTCCGGCTACAACGTTCACCTCCTGACCCTTACCTTTCTCGTGGCCCTATTCGCCAACAGCATCGAAATTTTCAATTGGCTCGACTGGGATAACCTCAAGGGGCTGCTCGTTCTCCTCGAACTCTTTATCCTGCTGTTCGCAGGATTTAGCCTGTTAGGTCATTTGAACATCGGCCTGAAGCCGACCACGATCCTCCTGCAGGCCTATGCCCTGCTGATCCTGCTGGGCCTGCTGTTTATCCTGCAGTTCGCCCTGGAAGACAAGTTCACGATTTCCATGACCTGGATTGTGAGCGTTGCCGGCATCCTTATTATTTCGATGATTGCCGTTGGTATTGCCGTGGCCTGGAAGGAACTCAGAATCAATGATGCACTGTTTCTCGGGGTTATCGGAGCCGGAACAGTTTTGCTGTCCCTGATCGCCGCCGAAGGGCTTTCAGATTTTGCCAAACTCGTTCTGGCCTGGATCATGGCGTTCCTGATAATCGCCGCCGCCGTATGGACGGCCCACTGGGCCCAGCATAAAAACCTGCCGGTTCTCGTCGCCCTGGCGCTGATGGTTTTCGGTGCCGAGGCACTTACGGTATATTTCAAAACTCTGGGGGGATTGATCAACAATTCCCTATTTTTCCTTATCGGTGGCCTCCTGTTCATCGGCCTGGCTTTCATTCTCCAGCGCATGCACAAAAGGCTGCGAACGACCACCGTCGGACTGGGAGCGTAGCCCATGAAAAAACCGATATCCTTTGCCACCGGTGTGATCATCGCCGTCCTCCTGCAAACACTGGCGCTAGCCTGGATGGTGTTCGACCGCAACCGGATTCTGACCACTGGCGAGACGGTAAAACTCACGGTTCAACCGGTCGATCCCCGGGATTTATTTCGCGGCGATTTTGTTATCCTGCGCTATGACATTTCCTGGCTCGGTCCCAACACCGTGGCCAATGTCGGGACTTACCGGCGAAATGACCCCATCTATGTCGAACTGGCGAAGACCGAACAGGGATTATGGAAAGCTGTGGCCGCGCACAAATCCCATACGCGGTCGAAGGAGGCCCATATCGTTATCAGGGGGCGGGTTGCGAATGTGAACAGCCAACGCCCGCGCATTCCCGGCGATAACGCGGAAGATCCGGACTGTCCTGCCCCGTGCCGGGGTCTGAGGGTTCGTTATGGACTGGAAAATTATTTTGTCCCTGAAGGCGAAGGCAAGGCCCTGGAAGACATGCGGAACAATAAAAAAGTCGAGATCCTTGCCGCAGTGAGTGGCGGCGGCAATGCGGCAATCAAGGCGATAATCGTCGACGGACAATCCGCTTATGTCGAACCCCTGCTCTGAAGCCGGAGACTTCAATCCAGGCTTCCTATTCATAGTTCAGCGAAGGACAAGCAAAAATTCCTGTTACGCCAGACCGGCATTGCGCATAGCCACCCGGCCGACAACCGACCAGTCCTGCTCTGCCTCCTCATGCGCCAGGGCATTGATCAACTGATCGCGCACGACCCCGGCCGTGGGCAGGGGAACGTTGAGGTCTGCCGCTGCCTCGGCCGCCAAATTGACGTCCTTGAGCCCGAGAGTAACAGTGAAATTGGCGGACGAATAATCATCCCGGGCCTGCATATCTCCATACACCTTGTGCACCGGAGTTGGAAACAGGGTGCCGGTGACCAGGTCCAGAAACAGCTCGGGATCGATGTCCGCCTTGCGGACGACGGCGAAAGCTTCACCGAGACTCTCGATGGCGGCGGCAAGCATAAAATTCATACATAGCTTAGCTGTATTTGCTGAATAGGGTGCGGAGCCGGTGTAGTAGGTTTTCCGACCCATGATATCGAGCAATGGCTGACAGGTTTCAACGACGGCAGGGGCACCGGCGGCAATAATTGCAAGCTGACCCGCTTCCGCAACATCGCCGCGCCCGAGCACGGGAGCGGCAACGAATTTGTGTCCATGTCCCAGATGAATCTCTGCAATACGTTTTGATTTGGCGACGCGGATCGTCCCCATCGCCATGTGGACGGCCCCCCGG
>JBPCWG010000407.1:0-10927 GCA_051009705.1 Methyloligellaceae bacterium
CTGCAATTCCAAGTCTGGTGAAGCGCTCGAGATCGACCTAAGTAACCTTCAACATTTGATCGCTTGATTCTTATTGGAGAATGAAAATGAGCACCGCAACATCCAATTTGGGACTATCAGGGTATACATCCGGAGCCCCCAAAAATTCGACGACAGGTTTCTGGAACGGATTTTGGACCAGGCTCGTAGAAGCTCGTACCAGAGATGCCGAACGTGTCATCGTCCTTGAACTGCAGAAAAAGAGCGATGAGAGCCTCAAATTCTATGGTTATTCGCCAGCTGAAATAGAAAAAATCCGGAATGGCGAGTTTTTCCTTCCAGTCACTTCGGATAAAAACTCCTGATAAACCATTTCGAATTTTATGAAATAGAGGCCCGAATGACCGGGCCTCTTTTTTTGATGGGGCAATCGTATCAGCCTGTGACCGCTCATACTTACTTTTGAACACGGTCAATGGCATCTCGAATGAATTGATGCGCTTCTTCGGCTTCCCCCCAGCGGACGACTTTCACCCATTTATTATGTTCCAGATCCTTGTAATGCTCAAAAAAATGACCGATCTGGTTAATGGTTATCTCCGGCAAGTCCCTGTAGGATGAAATCTCGCGGTAATAGGGGGATAGGTCGTCGTGAGGGACTGCCAGGATCTTTTCATCCAGGCCTTTTTCGTCCTGCATCACCAAAACACCAATTGGGCGCGAACGGATGATCGCACCGGGAATAACCGGTACCTGACCGATGACCAGAATATCCGCGGGATCCCCATCCTCTGACAGGGTGTGGGGGATAAAGCCATAATTGGCGGGATAGTGCATCGGTGTATCCAGGAACCGATCCACAACCATGGTCCCGGATTCTTTGTCCAGCTCGTATTTTATGGGCAATCCACCTTGTGGTATTTCAACGATTGCATTGACGTCGTATGGAGGGTTCTGACCGATCGCGATCGCTTCTATGCGCATGAATCCGATCTCCTGAAACTACGGGTCGCGTAGAGCAAATTACCAGAATAACTGATCGTTTAAATATAATCTGGCGGAGAGAGAGGGATTCGAACCCTCGAGACGGTTACCCGCCTACACGCGTTCCAGGCGTGCGCCTTCGACCACTCGGCCACCTCTCCAATATCCAACTCAGCGGTACAGCTTTTGTACCAAGAGAGCCAATCGCACTATACTCATGCAGAATTCCGGTGCAAGCCAACAAAAGACCTATTCATTGTTTCAGTGGATAGCGGAGAAGTTCCTGCAGGGGCATATTAATGATGTGCTTGAATTATCACTTAAAATGCCGCAAAGATGTGCCATTTCCAATTCAATTTTGAGGCATTGGAAGACTTAAACCCGCAGAGTGATCACTATCAATGATTGTATTTCGCCTGATCGGATTATGGATTGTTTTGCTTGCTGTCGTGGCGTTTGCGGTCGACGGAACAAAATCTGTTGCCGCCGACAAGATCATCACGACATCCCTGATCGAACAGTGGCTGTCCATTAGCGAGACAAGCTACACAGCTTTGCAAAATTTTCTGGAAACGAAAATCCATCCCATCCTGTGGGACCCGGTCCTAACGACGTTTATGAGTGCACCCACCTGGATCTGCCTGACCATTCTGGGTAGCGCGATTTACTGGATCGGCAGAAAACGCCATACAAAGAACCCCTACATAAACTAGGCCGTCGATTTCGGAACCTATCCAAATATGCTGGTAAAGTCGGTTGCCACCGAAATTATAATGCCGGCAATCACGAGCAGAAAGAAGACGCCGATCATTCCAACGAATATCTGCTGTGCCCGTTTTCGTGTTTGTTCAACAGTTTCCTCGTCAACGGGTTCCGCATCCCAGTCCGGTGTCCCGCGGATCGCTGCTCCGACCTGCGTCCCGACATTCACGGCCCCCTTGTCGATCAGTTGCACACCGGCCCGCTCGGCAATATCCCTGGCGATATTGCTGAACGGTATAGGGGCGTCGGCCTCGTTTTCAGTTGAGTAACCCAGCACATATCTCTGCCCGTCATTGGTCACTAGGCTGGAAACCCGCCTCAATCCCAGAATACCGAGACTGCGATAAATCTCGCCCCTTTGTTCCACCGATTTGATCTGGTCATAGGGGAGCCTGGCCTGTTCATAGGGTGAAAAGGGTGTCGGACCGCGCCACTTTGGGACAGCCACATCGACATCGGATTCACTAATGCGAATTCTGGTTTTCCGGGCCGCATGGATTTGCAGTCCCAGGAAGATCAGCGCCAACCCAAACAGTATGGCAACAAAGGTCAGCCATGCCGCATCGAATATGCGGCCATGAAAGGCGCGCATGCCGATCATGATTGGCATACTTACGAAAAACGGAAGCAGGAGCAAAAAAGTGATCCACTGAAGCAGCTGGCGAAAGAAGCCGATCTTATAAACTTTGGGTTTTTCGACTGTTGTCGTCGACATTGTACGCTCCCACTTGGACGATCCAACCTACCGGTTCTCAGGAATATTCAAGAATATCAGAAAAAGGTCTTGTTGTTTCGTGCCGCGATCTCATCACTTTTTGTCCAGCTACGCCAATTCCGGCTGACTCCTGGAGTGGAAATTTATACATTAATTCCCATATGTTGCTCAAATTCCGTATCACCCCCTAATTTGGAAGCGATTATGTTTTTATTCAAGAAAAACGTGGACATACCGACGAAGGAGCATGCTCTTTCCGGTCGCAGTGACCCAATTCCCACAGCCGAACGGCATTTTATCAATGGTAATCCCCTGAAGGGCCCCTATCCCGAGGGTTACGAGCAAGCCATGTTTGGCCTCGGTTGTTTCTGGGGAGCTGAAAAACTCTTCTGGGCGAATGATGGGATATTCATAACGGCTGTCGGCTATTCGGCAGGATTAACACCGAATCCAACTTATGAGGAAGTCTGCACGGGCCGAACGGGTCACAATGAAGTCGTACTGGTCGTCTTCGATCCGGAGACAATTATTTATGATCAGATTTTGACCCAGTTCTGGGAAGGCCATGATCCGACCCAGGGAATGCAGCAGGGAAATGATGTGGGCACTCAATATCGTTCGGGCGTCTATGTTTATTCCGACAAACAACGGCAATCTGCGTTGCGGACAAAAGACCTGTTCCAGGCCGAGTTATCAAAAACCGGTTACGGAAACATCACGACCGAAATTATCGATGCCGAAAAATTTTATTTTGCCGAGGATTATCACCAACAATACCTCGCCAAAAACCCGGCGGGATATTGCGGCCTCGGTGGCATTGGTATCGATTTCCCGGCGGGTACAGCATAGCCCATGTCCATCTGAGTCTCAGAGAAGGTCGAGAGCGTATTTTTTCAATAGGGCCAGGTCAACAATGCTCAACGTCGCTTCGTGGGTTGCCCCGAGGATAACCCGTGGAGCGACACCCGCTTCGTAGGCTTGCATCCAACGGTCCGCGCACAGGCACCAGCGGTCACCGGGTTCCAGTCCCAAAAATTCAAACTCCGGCCGTGCTGTCGAAAGATCGTTGCCGACGGATTTAGAAAAACTCAAAAACGCTTCCGTTACTTCGATGCAAACCGTGTGGACGCCAAAATCTTCTGGACCTGTATTACAGCATCCGGTTCTGTAAAAACCTGTCACAGGTTGAAATGAGCACGACACCAGGGGTTCGCCGAAAACATTCTTCTGATTCTTAAGCTCTTGAGGAAGTTCTGTCTCGCTCATTGCCACTCCAAATTTTATCTGGTCTTCCTGACCGGTAGCGGCACGGACCTTTCAGCCAGCTGCTTGGCGGTCACCCCCATAACATTCATACAGGAATGAGGAAGATCCGCCATTGTCAGCTGACGGCGCGGCTTAGGTTTTACTTTCGGCTTTTTCGGCTTCGGCCGCTTGCGCGTGGGATCGACTCGGGCAATCCATTTGTCGAGTTCTTCACCGCAGCCGTGACCCGCTGGCGGCGGCTTTTGATTGACACAGTTTTTATTCCCCAAGGGACAACTCATCCTCACATGAAAATGATAATGGTGTCCCCACCACGGCCTGACCCGCCGCAACCAGCTCTTGTCTCCTTGTTCAGCGCTACATAATTCTTTTTTGATTGCCGGATGAACGAATATACGTGCAACACCAGGATAGGATGCGGCTCTCCTGAGCAAAGTTACATGACCCGGCTGCCAAACGGTCTTGTTCACTGATATTTTGTTTTTTGCCAGAACAGATTTGGCGGAAATTTTTTCTCTTTCCGACGCATCAAATCTTTTTGCGGGCATGGGTATCATCCAGATATCGGCATCCAGACCGATCTGATGACTTCGGTGACCGGTCAGCATCGGCCCGCCCCGGGGTTGCGCCAGATCCCCGACCAGAAGTCCCGGCCATCCGTCCACGCTCTGGGAGTCCTTTGCCAGTTTCTCGATGTAGTTCACCAGAATCGGATGACCCCAGTTGCGATTTCTTGAGAGACGCATGGCCTGCCAGGCCGGTCCGTCGATCGCCAGCATTTTACCACCGGCAAGGCACCCTTTGGCATAACCCCCGATCGAGGAGGAGGTCTGGGTCGATGGCCCATTTACTTTTCCGAACAGTTTCTTTGCCGGAACTGATTGCGCAAAGCCGGCCTCGCCACCGAGTGCCAGGGTCACGGCTAGTGCGGTCACACCCATCCAATGATTCATTTAGATTTCCTGTAAAAGAACCACCTGTAAAGGAACCGTGGTAACTCACATTTCTGGCGAGATTATAGTGATTGAATTCTCCACGAGCAATACGAGAGCCTTCACAGTGCCGGGTGCGTCTAACGGCTTTATTTTTTTATACTTTTTTGCATCTTCCAGCTTTCTTCGGCGACATTGATTCCGGAAATAATCTTGTCAATCAGGAGACAGGTTCTGCGAAACAGGTCTGATGACTTGCTATAGTCCGCAGCAGCAAAATAATCCACGCGGCCGGCGTTAAAAAGATTGATGCAGGTTTTGCGGTTTCCATTCGGTGGATAAACGGCCACAGAGTGGCCGCCATTTTTCCGCATGACGGCCATGGATGGGACATCCGTCTCGCCATCGCCAAAATAAATCATGTTCTGGAACGGTATGGGGCGCTCGGCTTCGGGCATATGCGTGTTGATCGTATCGTTTAAATTCTCGATACCTTTGTTAATTCGAAACAAGTACTGTGTTTTCGACGTATCGGTAATCACGCGCTTCGGGTAAGGCAGGTCATAGGCATCAAAGAGATATTCGCTGGCGAAGACGTTGTGAAACTCTTTGAATATTTTCGTACCTTCGATGATCTCTTTCAGGCCTGAGGAAATCATATAATGGCGCAATTCGATTGATTTCTCCCCGCGCGCATTCAGATAAGCCTGGATCGATTTGAACCACTGCAGAACTCCGGGAAACAGATCAACCTGGCGCCCGAGATTAACCAGTTCGTCTCTCTTGATTTCAACGCCGCGTTCTTTCGCCTTTTTATACATCAGGTGCATGTAGGTGATGAGGGGTTCAGACTCATGTTTTTTGGAAAGGCGGCCGACTTCTGCCCAGAACTGCTTGGGATCTTGACCGATTTTTGGAAAGAACGTGTATTCCTGCATCGGCTTGGGCGATAGGGTGCCGTCAAAATCGTATATCAGAGCAATGGTTTTCTTCTGATAAGTTGATTTCGCTTTAGAACGGGCCCTGCTTTTCCCAGCCCTGCGCCGATCTGACATGTTACCCTCCGAGAGTACGATCTGGAGCTTCTGTTTAGCCCAGTTTTAGCGATTCGCAGTTGGGAAAATCATGGGCTGTGGACGGTTTTACATTGCGAAAATCAGCTGTAAATTGGTCGCTCGAAACCCGAAATAATACGTGCTATATAGTGAGCGAGAAGGTTAGATGCCGCCCAATGGACAAGTTCTTTGCGCGTGGCAATATTCCTGGTGGTGATTTAAAGTAGTAGGAAAGATTAGAAATGGAAGAATGGACAGTTTATTTGTCAGGTGAAATTCACACTGACTGGCGCGAGCAAATCATGTCCGGTGTCGAAGCCGCCGGATTACCCATTGAATTCAATGCACCTGTCACAATTCATGAAAACAGTGACGATTGCGGCGTGGAAATTTTAGGTTTGGAAAGTGATCCATTTTGGCATGACCACAAGGGTGCAAAAATGAATGCGATCCGTACACGCACTATGATCGAGCAGGCGGATATTGTCATCGTTCGTTTCGGCGAGAAATACAAACAATGGAATGCCGCCTTCGATGCCGGATATGCCGCCGCCCTTGGCAAGCCGATCATCACCATGCACGAACCGGAACATCGTCATGCCCTGAAGGAAGTCGATGGGGCCGCCCTTGCAGTGGCGCGCACGGCGGATGAAATTGTTCAGATCCTGAACTATGTGATTACCGGAGAATTAAAGGGACGGGCAAATCGGGCTGCGGCCGAGTAATTCCCGCCATCAAAGCTAGTTCTCATCCATTTTCAGTGCGGCAATGAAGGCATCCTGAGGAATCTCGACGCGCCCGAATTGCCGCATTTTCTTTTTGCCTTCTTTTTGCTTGTCCAGCAGTTTGCGCTTACGTGTAATATCGCCGCCGTAGCATTTGGCGGTCACGTCCTTACGCAGAGCACCAATGGTTTCGCGGGCGATAACTTTGCCGCCGATGGCTGCCTGGATCGGAATTTTGAACAAATGCCTCGGGATCAGATCCTTGAGTTTCTCGCACATGGCACGGCCGCGCATTTCAGCACGTTCCCTGTGAACGATGATCGACAGGGCATCCACGACTTCGGCATTGACGAGAACCGACATTTTCACCAATTGCCCCTGCTCATATCCCGTGATCTGGTAATCAAATGACGCATAGCCGCGTGACACGGATTTTAGCCGGTCATAAAAATCGAAGACGACTTCATTGAGCGGCAGATCATAGACAACCATGGCCCGCGACCCCACATAGGTCAGATCTTTCTGCCGGCCGCGGCGGTCCTCGCACAGTTTCAGCACAGCCCCCAGATATTCGTCAGGCACGAGAATTGTCGCCGAAATCCACGGCTCCTCGATTCTGTCTATGAGCACCGGATCCGGCATATCCGCCGGATTATGCAACTCGAGCATCGAGCCGTCCGTCTGATAGATTTGATAAATCACACTGGGAGCCGTCGTAATGAGTTCAATATTGAACTCTCGCTCCAGCCGTTCCCGAATGATCTCGAGATGCAGAAGGCCCAAGAAACCGCAGCGGAAACCAAATCCCAGCGCCGCCGAAGTCTCCATCTCGAACTGAAAGCTGGCATCGTTCAGCCGCAGCTTGCCCATGGCTTCGCGAAGGTATTCGAATTCTGATGAGTCGACGGGGAACAGTCCACAGAAAACGACCGGGCTGGATTCCCTGAAACCTTCGAATGGATCCGAAGTCTCCCGTTTTTCCTCGGTGATCGTGTCCCCGACGCTGGTATCCGCAACTTCCTTGATCGCCGCCGTGAAGAAACCAATTTCTCCGGCGCTCAACTGCTTGCGCATGACCTGTTTGGGCTCGAACACCCCCACCCTGTCGACGAGATAGGTGCCGCCGGAGGACATGAGCTTTATTTTCTGGCCTTTCTTCAAGACGCCATCAGCAATTCTGACGAGAACCACCACACCGAGATAGGCATCATACCAGCTATCGACGAGCAAGGCTTTCAACGGCGCTTGCGGATCGCCTTTCGGCGGCGGCAGCAGTTTGACGATCGCCTCGAGCACGTCCGAAATGCCTTCGCCGGTTTTCGCTGATACTTCCAGCGCTTCGGAAGCATCGAGACCAATCACGTCCTCGATCTGCTTTTTCACCCGATCGGGTTCCGCCGCCGGCAGGTCGATTTTATTCAGCACCGGAATGATCTCATGATCATTATCAAGTGCCTGGTAAACATTGGCGAGGGTCTGAGCTTCCACCCCCTGGGACGCATCGACGATGAGCAGCGAACCTTCGCATGCACTCAGAGACCGGCTGACTTCGTAAGCGAAATCCACATGACCCGGTGTATCAATAAGATTGAGCTGATAATTGCGACCGTCTTTTGCGGTATATCTGAGCTGAACGGTCTGGGCCTTGATGGTGATACCGCGTTCGCGCTCAAGTTCCATGGAATCGAGCACCTGCTCCTTCATTTCCCGATCCGTCAATCCTCCGCATGTCTGGATCAACCGGTCCGCCAGGGTCGATTTTCCATGATCGATATGCGCAATTATGGAAAAATTGCGAATAAGATCGAGAGACGTGGTATCCGATTTATCGGTCATAAAGATGAGCTTTTAACAGTGCTTGCAAGTCCGTCAAGCCTCGGGTGGCTTATTTCATGCCCTTGAAGACGTCTTCTGCCGAAGGTTCTTCAACGTTTTGGACTTCGCTTTCTATTGTCGGTTCCGATCCGTTACTTCTATTGACCTTATTTTCAGATTCGGATGTCTTGGGAATCTTGCCCCAATTGAGGTTTTTGTAGTCAAAACCGGTCTCGATCGTGGGTTTTACTATGGCGAAATAAGGAGAAATATCGAAGTCTCTTGGTGCATATAGACTGTGATGACGTATGTGCAATATCTCTCTTCGGCTATAGGTTCTTGGACTGGCTGTCCAGTCTTTTTCGGCCGGACGCTCAATAATCGGTAAAATCGGATATTTCACCTTCTGGAAGGCCTGGGCGATCAGTGACGAGCATATGGCTTTTGTCGGTTCACCCGAGCCCAGGGACAACATACGTCTCCGCCATCGGGTCGGCACCGGCGGTGTGGGAAACAAATAGCGCATGAGGTCAACAATATTCCGAGTGTCATATTCAAGCCCGATTCTGTCAATCATGAACCTGATGACGGTCTGCCGATCCTCCCAGGTCAGTCCCGCCGGACGGCAAATCCGGGTATTGAATCTCTGATATTTCGACAGAGGAACCGCGACGCAACCTTCACCGATATTCACTTCGATGAGCCTTGGGAGTTTATGGTGGGACGTCTGGCTCTCGCTAGCCGGTCTATCTCCTGAGTTTTCTATAAGCGCATCACCAATAAACATGGCCGCATGAGACCAGGTCGACTGGGTCAAATATTTTATCGCCGTCGATATTTTCTGATTTCCCTCAATCAGCAATATGTCTCCGGGATGCAACACGCGCAGAAGTGTTTCCGGATCCGAGGGTGCGATAGGTTCGTAACCCGATATTTCGCTTTCAAGCCGATGGGCAAGCCAGCGACCAATTTTATCGAGACTACGATCTACGAATGTCATTCCGTCTTCTCATCATCGTATTTTGAATCGTAATTGCATGACATTAAACTAACACTGCGCAACTTCTCAGGGTAAAAGATTTTGTCTTGATTCGGAACGAAAGATTGGTGTTGAAAATCGGGTCATTCATCGAATCATATAATGTCAACCGTTGAAATTTCTCTATTTAGAACTATTCTAAACTAATACCAGACTTACAATCCAGAGACACTTCATGAAGAAATTTTCTGAACTTACCGAGCAAGAAGTTCTGGCCCTGGCGATTTCGCTGGAGGAGGAACACGGGCGTATATATCGGGACTTCGCTGCCTACTTGTCCAGTAAATATCCGGCGTCCAGCAAAGTTTTCACGGCTATGGCTGATGAAGAAAATGACCATCGCCGGCAACTCATCGACTTATACGAGAGTAAGTTCGGTGTTCATATCCCGTATATCCGCCGCCAGGACGTAAAGGGGTTTATCAGCCATCGGCCACACTGGCAAGTTCAGGCCATGGGTCTGGATGCCATCCGCAAACAGGTGGAAGTGATCGAGCTTGAGACCAGGCAATTTTACGAGCGGGCTATTGAATTGACGACAGATACTGGAGTCAGAAAATTGCTTGGAGATCTCGCAGAAGCGGAAATGGAACACGCTTCCCTGGCCGATCAATTGAGTGAACTCCATCTCACCGGCGATGTGACAGACGAGGAAGAAGAAACGAAACGGCGCATGTTCGTTCTACAGGTCGTTCAACCCGGACTGGCGGGACTGATGGACGGATCTGTGTCCACACTGGCTCCTCTCTTTGCCGCAGCCTTTGCAACCCACAGCACATGGGAAACATTTCTCGTTGGAATGGCCGCTTCGGTAGGCGCAGGCATTTCCATGGGATTTGCAGAAGCGCTTTCCGATGACGGGTCCCTGACCGGGCGCGGTCATCCCCTTCTCAGGGGGATCATTACCGGCCTTATGACGACGATCGGCGGTGTCGGCCATACACTTCCTTATCTGATATCCGACTTCGCCATTGCAACGACGGTCGCTATCCTGATCGTGCTGATTGAACTTTGGGTTATTGCCTGGATTCGGGCGAAATATATGGACACGCCTTTTCTGCAGGCTGCATTTGAAATCGTCGTCGGCGGGTTCATCGTATTTGCAGCAGGAATACTCATCGGCAATGCCTAGGAAAGGGTGCGATCTGGGAAAAGGATTGGTCAACTCTAGAGTTTTGAATATAATGTAATGAACTAAGAACAAGTGTGAGCGGGGACAGAAATGACAGGATCGGTCGGTTGTGCGTTATCCCCGCCTTCTCAGCTCATTATTGATTCTGGGTCTGAGCGTCTTTGCTAGAGATCATTGCAGCGCTGAGTCATCAGGAAATACGTCCGGTACTCCCGACGAAAAACCAATCATCACCTTGATGTTTGTTGGTGACACCGGCTTCAACCAGAGCCGGCGGAATGTGCGAACCGACGGTGTCATCAAAAATGGCGTCTTTCAGACCTGGCAGCAATCTGTTTCCAATATTCGCGGGATTCTCAGCGGTGATTTGATGTTCGCAAATGTCGAAACCGTAGTAACGGATCGCAAAAATCTGGTCCCCCGTGACAGGAATCAGAGCCGGGGTTTCTTTTTCCGTTCTCATCCCAACGGCTTTCGACAGCTGACGGAACTGGGATTTAATTTGTTTTCGCTGGCCAATAAT
>JBPCWG010000408.1:0-2847 GCA_051009705.1 Methyloligellaceae bacterium
ACCCGAACGACTATTCCAGCTCCTCTGCTACGGACTAAAGAACTTGTCTTGTTCGGCTAACCAAACCAGGCTCTGGTCAAGTTTATTCAGACCAGGCACCCACCAACGCCATAAAGAGGAGCCGTCGATTGCAGCCAAAACTGTCATGGCTACACCATCGGGCAAATCGCCTTCTTCCAAACGTTGATGCGGGGTCTCGGTAAAACTTTCCGCATCGGAGCCAGCGAAAGAAGCCTCGCGCAGAGACGCTAAGGCGCAAAGGATGAGGGTATTTTGTAGACAGGATTTACAAGATGAACAGGATGTCGTGCGCGGAAGTTACTGCTTGTTTGAACATGAGGAAACAGAGTTAACGGAGGTCCCTGGTTTGACTCACGACGTGTTTGGCAGCAATCGTTGCAGCGACCGATTTGAACAGAAGGGCGCAAAGGCAGCAAAGGCAGCAAAGACTCAGATCGAAAGCCCCAACCAAACACCGAATACTTTCTTTGCGCCCTTCGCGCCCTTCGCGCCCTTTGCGATCTTTTGTGAAAATTTGCGAGTCAGTGCCATAAATGGCTTACTCATCAACCAATGAGTAGACTTGCCCAAAGATACTCATCTTATGGTCGTCTCTTGAATACAAACTGACTACGGTCCCGAACGTATCGTTGAAGGCGTGGACGATCAGTTGCTGAACAGCGGCCGCCGCATCCTCAGTCGATTCAATCTCATTTCTAAGTCCATATTCATCCGGTTCCGACATCAACCTTTTCCAAACGTCAAGCGACAGGTGACTTTCGCCAGTTCCGTACTTCTCTTTGATCCGCGCGGATTCGATCGAATTTTGCTTCCTTTTGTTTTCAACTTTGTAGAACTTGTTGGACTGATAAGCGATTTTAAAAAATGAAGATTGACCAGACGAAACCTGGGTAGCTTCCAACAGCAAGTCGAATGTTCCCGGGTCCGGGGGTTCTTCATAGGCGGCACTCAAAAATTGTTTCATGCTGTTGTGATCGCAATGGATCATCCAGTCATCATTGATGAAATACTCGTATTGCCTGGACATGATTGTTTCGCTGAGCGGTTCGCCTTCTCGCGGCGCAAAGTCCTTTGGCAATTCCTCACCGCTGTCACGCAAGGTTTTTGCTCGCCTTCCAAGATGCTCGCGAATGCCCGATTCGGGTCGCCCGAACAGCTGTCCATGATCGTTTGGAATTTCGACCAGACGCTCGATCTCCGGAACCGAGCGGTTTTCCATTTTCAATTTGCTGGCAAGCAATATTTCCATTGCTTCACGGTTATTCACTCTCCTGATTTCCATTGCCGGTTTCCAATGGATTGGATTTTCTTCGTGATAAACCGAGATGGTTCCGTTCGTAGCCTCCAGCACGGGGTTCATGTCCAGTTCATCAGTCATTCCAACCATACCGAATTCCGAAAAGCTAAAAAAGTTCTCAAAACTCATGCCGTCAGATTCGCCGTCTTTGCTGGCGGGCGCGAAGAGGTGCTCTTGGTACCTTTCGAAAATCTCTTTGTCCGCGTCGTGCTTGGCCTTCAAATCGAAACCCGTCGCATTTAATGAAGTGATCGAGAAGGGTAAAGAAGGGAACTCTGTAAAGGGTTCGAACGACTCAATCAACTTCCCAAATCCACTCGCGGGTTGAGTGTAAGTCAAAACGAAATCCCAGTTGATAACTGGCTGGAACATTCCGTCCGGAGTTGCAATCGCCTCACTATCACTTTGCAGCAGGATTTGAAATCCAGCAGAAGCAATCGACTCAGGAGGTTCGACCATGAGGACTTGATCGCCTGCGACCAAACTTGTTATCAATCTCCAAAATCTCCTGGGAGCAAGATAGCCGCGGACTTGCGGTGAGCTGGCTCTTTTCTCCAGCAATTTTTGCACCCGCAAATAGTTTCGATTGCGGGCCAGTGATCTGAATTTTTTGTCCTCGGACTGTTCCAGCCGGGCCATCAACTCCCTGGATTTTTCGGGAGCATTGGAAAGCAAAATTAGATTGCCGGCTTGCTGAATGGAAACGCCTGGGAGTTTACCTGCCACGAGCGAAAAGAAGTCTGGTTCATCTACTTCTGAATCCAGGATTAATGACCCTACGTCCGTCAACAAACCTTCCATGCTTTGAACGGATTCAGCCGGGCCGGCGAATGCAATTGAGATTTTGGGAACGGACCCTGAATCATCGGCCCAGGAATGAATGATCAAGGAGACTTCATCGAACCTGCCTGGCAGATCACGAATTTCATTCCATTTCTCTTCCAGTTCATTGAGTAGCTCAGGAGTGGCCAATGGAAACTCGCCATCGACCATGAGCTCCAGCGCTCTTTGAAAGTGGCGGTTTTGAAAAAACACCGAGGACTCGATTTGCTGCAGGATCGCCTCAGGGTCCTGGATCACGATAAAGGCGGCCGAATCTCGTTCAATGAATTCTGCCAGTTCGTCCTGAGCTGTAAGCCGGGAACTGGCTGAGCTCGCAATCAAAAGAAACACGGTGATAAAGAAGTATGAATTTCGCATGTCTTGAATCGCAATTGAAAGGGAATATTGAAAGCGCCGCGAATCAAAAAGGGACTGGCTCCGGGCGAAGTTGGTTATAACCCTCGAAATGAGGTGTGTCGCGGTGCCTGTACCTTTTTACTGAGAGCATGAGAAATCCAGGGGACGATCGGAATTCAAAATGGCCATTTGCTTCTGGGCACCAGGCGAAACCGATTTCAAGACAGGGTTTACAAGATGAACAGGATGTCATGCGCAGATATCTTGTTAATGATGTTCATCCTGTCAAATAAATGGCTGAGTGGCATTTCAAATGACGCATCACCAGTTCTCCGCACGCGATTCCCCGC
>JBPCWG010000409.1:0-5671 GCA_051009705.1 Methyloligellaceae bacterium
GATTGTGGAATATCAATTGTAATATCGCTCAACGCCCGTACAGCCTTGTAGGTGTGGGACACATTCCTCAATTGAGCAACCGGATTCACATGGTCAACCATGTCAATGTTCTCGTCCTAATTTTGGCTGACGGCCTGCGTTGCGTCCGGCGGAAATTTCTGGAGAAATGCCGGCCACTCGGATTGGGTATCGCCTGAGAGACGCACATAAGCGACACCCCGCACACCTGTTTTTACTTTTTCAATGTGTTGCAGTACCAGTTCCTGTGGTACGCGTACCTTGATACGAAACATGAGCTTTTCGCGCACACTTAGGGTTTCGACCTGTTTCGGCGTAAATTGGGATTTAGGAGCGACGAAACTGACTGTGGCCGGGATTGCAAATTCGACAATGTCCAGCTTTATACGTGCATCACTTTCGAGCGAGACGAGGTGAGCCTGAGTCGATGGCAAAAAGAACTCCATATATATATCGGCTAAATTTATGATGGTTAGAACCTTACCTCCGGAACCCAGAACTTCTCCGGGTTCTGCCAGCCGATAAAGAACTCTGCCGATCGTCGGCGACGCAAGTGTACCGTCCGCAATTCGCGTTTCGATTTCATGAGCAACCGCTTTTGCTGCATCTACACCACGTTTTTTTGATATATGATCCGCTTCGGCTGCGGCCAGTGTGGCTTGGGCAACATCACGATTACTGAGCCGGATATCATATGTTTCCTTACTGGTGTGCCCCTTTTCAACCAGTCGACTGGCGCGATCAAGCTCCTGCTTAGCGAGCAAAAGCTGGGCTTTGGCTTGTGCAATGACGGCTTCAGATGCCTTTACCATACTTTCGGCACTTGATATCTCCGCTTTGGCTCGCAAAAGTTGTGCCTGTAGTTCAGCGGTGTCTATAGTCGCCAACATCTGGCCGGGTTGGACGAGATCTCCCTCTTTCACTATGACCTTTTTAACGCGCCCCGGGATCTTCGTTGAGATATCGACCTGTACTGCCTCGATTCGACCATTCCCATAAGCGATGTCTTCAGGAAGTGCGTTCGAGTTGTTGATGAATATGTAATATCCGGTGCCGATCAGCAAAACACCGGCAACAGCAATGATGACCAGTCTATTAGTCTGCATCTCAACCTCACAAGACATTGCAGATGGTGCATGTATTTGCGAAAGTGCCATATTGCACCTGCCAAAAGAAACCGTTTTGATCTGAGTCAATTTCAGCAACAATTGATCCTCGTATGGCACCGAAATTTTAATCGGTACCCCACTTGGGGGACGGAATGCCTACGATGCATCATCAAGAATAAGATCTGCTCCTTTTTCGCCAATCATGATTGTTGGGGCGTTTGTATTTCCGGATATGATCGTAGGCATTATAGATGCATCGACCACCCGCAAACCAAGAAGTTTATTGACACGGAGCCGGGGATCGACAACGGCGTCATCATCCACACCCATCCGACAAGTGCCGACCGGATGGTAGCTTGTACCGCCGTTCTGACGCGCATAGTTGAGCCAGTCAGTTTTCGTCTCACAGTCGGCGCCAGGTTGGTATTCTTCTGAGATAAGATCAGCAACAGGTTGCCGGGAAAGAACATCCCGCATGATTTGGAGACCGGAAACAAGGATCTTGCCATCTTGCGGTTCACTGAGAAATTTCGCACGAATCAATGGGGGAGCAACGGGATCATTTGAGCGGATTCGGATTTCTCCGCGGCTTGCCGGGCGAAGAATTCGCACAACAATCGAAACTCCAGAAAACGAATGAACTCTTTGTCCGACCCGATCGGCACTGTAAAGTGCTACGCCCGCCTGTATATCCGGGACTTCGAGTTCCGGCTGGGAGCGAATAAATCCGGCGGCATAAGAAGCACCCATGGCGATGGGCCCTGCGCCGTGAATTGCAAAATCATAAATCGCCTTGAGGGCTCGGATAGGATTGCGGGCAATATCATTGAGCGAGAATGGCCTGTTTAACCGATAGATGATCCGGGCATTGAAGTGATCTTGAAGATTTTGACCGACACCGGGTATATCTGCAAGGACGGGAATCGACTTTGCGCTAAGATCCCGTGCGTCACCGACGCCAGAAAGCTGCAGAAGTTGTGGTGAATTAATTGCGCCAGCAGACACGATAACTTCCTTATTAGCACGCACTTGCAATGTCTCTTCCTGGCGATTATAGGCAACACCAATGGCACGGATTCCGTCAAAAAGTATACGGGTTACAAGCGATTCTGTGATGATCATCAGGTTAGGACGCTTGCGTACAGGCTTTAGAAATGCGGTTGCTGCACTACTACGCCAACCGCGATGGGCAGTAGTTTGCAGGTAGCCAAATCCGTTACAACTCTGTCCATTAAAGTCAGGACAAATTGGAAAGCCAGCGAACTGAGCTGACTGGAACAAGGCTTCACAGAAGGGATGTTTGGTGGAAGTATCCGTGACCCGTAGCGGGCCATTTCCGCCATGAAATTCATTCGCACCGCCAGTATATCCTTCAGATTTACGGAAATATGGCAAAACATCTTCATAGCTCCAGCCCGTGTTACCAAGATCGAACCAGTGATCATAGTCCTGCCGATGTCCACGGGTGTAGAGGAGGCCGTTTATAGCACTGGAACCACCAAGGACTTTTCCTCTCGGTTCTGGGATCGCACGATGGTTTGTTGCAGGTTCCTTTTCGTGAGTATAAAGCCAGTTGTGGACAGGATCGGAAAACAAACGGCTATAGCCAATGGGAATATGAAGCCAGAAATTTTTATCCTCCGGGCCCGCTTCTATAAGCAGAACAGTATGGCGCCCTGATGCTGACAGCCGGTTCGCCAGCACGCAGCCCGCGCTTCCCGCACCAACAATAACAAAATCATATGCTTCCCCGATTTCTCTCATTACAACAAACCGCCAGACAACGTTGCCAGCGGGTGGTATAGACAAAAACTCCCCCAATCATCTATCATGGCTATTTGCATTTGGAGTGAATTGTGGGAAGACAAGCAAGAGGGGTATATTTCCCTAGTGACGTGGTTTTCCATTGTCCTAATTTTTCCATAGCACTCAGTATTATTGGCAGAACCCAGAAAGTTTATACAAAAATCATCGCTAGTACAGCGATGGGTAGGACGATCCGAATTCTGCAGTACGGCTAAACAGGAGGTCGGAAACGACACCCAGTTAAATCCGGCTGGTATAATCAAAGCCGTGATCCATATTAATGGGGAAAAATACATGAGCTTCAAGATCGCTGTAGTACAGCCTTTGGCCCACAAGCCACCTCAAGATGAAAAAAACGTGGCTGACGCATGCAACTACATCGAACAAGCCGCGACCCAAGGCGCTGACTTTGTGTCTTTTCCGGAGTCTTTTCCTGGGCCATGGCGCATGCCGGCTCATTTCGCTCCTATAGAGCAGCTCGTCGAGTCCGCGGCGCACCATCAGGTACATGTGCAGTTCTCGACACTAGAGCCAATCAACAGCGAAAATGCCACTGCGCACAACCTAGTTGTATTGGCCTATCCTGACGGGCGAAATCCCGGTATTTATAGGCGCACGCATCCCAGCGGTCCCTGGATTTATACCGGTGGTGGCTATTGGGAATTCCAATATGTCGCGGGCAACGATTATCCGGTTTTCGACACGGTGCACGGCAAGGTTGGCCTCGCCATGTGTTCAGAGGTCTACATGCCCGAAGTTACTCGCGCGCTGGCCTTGCGCGGCGCGGAACTTATCTTCATGCCCGCTGGTGTTGATAAAAAGAAGCTTTGGGCGACCTGGCGTAACCTAATCTGGTCACGGGCGATTGAAAATCTGGCGCTTGTTGTAACGACACAGAACTTGTTCTCAGCCAACGAACGCGGCCTTGCCATGATTGCCGGTCCGGAAGAGATCCTATTTGAGGCCACCAATTCCGGTATGTTCCTGGTGGATGTCTCGCTGGAGCGATGCCGTACCTTACGTAACAGCACTGATCAAGTCACATCGGCCGAGACTTGCGCGGCGAAGGAGGGCGTCCTTACCCAATGGCAGCGACCGGATTTATACCAGTCCATCTATTCACGTACACGACGCGAAGCCGCTGAATAGCGGATTTCCTCGAAGATTTCATAGAATGCCTATAACTGAATTAAAACAGGCCAATGAATTAGGAATGGTAAGATGAGTATCCGGTCTAAAAATCCATTGACTGAGTTTCCCACATTTGAAGGTGTTGGTGCGTGGACTGCAAAATCAATTACAAAGGAAGAATGGCTATTCAAACTTCCTACGGACGCCATTGGTGAGATAATTGAACTCGCCGAGTATTTTGATCGCAATCCAATTGCAGTTGAAGCGCTTCTCCCAGATGATTTTAAGATACCAGCCTGCCGAAAGTTTTTTGATTCCATTCGCGTCGCTGTCAAAGAGGGTCCCCGGTTTGCTGTTGTTGACAGATTGCCACTCGATGAAATCTCGTACGATTCAGCTATGCGAATCTACTGGGTTCTGATGTCCCTCGTTGCTCGGCCAGTTGCGCAAAAATTGGATGGTTCATTATTGTTCTCAGTCGAAGACACAGGGAAAAAGCCAATACCCGGAAGTGGTGTCCGACCAGCAACCACGAATGTTGAACAAAACTTTCACAATGACAACAGCTTCAATGGCATGCCTCCCGAATTTGTCACTTTGCTTTGCGTCAATCCAGCTGCAGATGGAGGTGGAATCAGTCGCGTGATTAGCCTAGCGACAGTTCACAATGTTCTTTCAAAAAAATATCCAGAAATGTTGAAGCGACTCTATGAGCCTTTTTATTTCGACCGGCAGAAAGAACACCATCAAGGTGATGACACCACAATTTCACAACCCTTGTTCAGCTATAGCGGAGACTTGAAAGTTCGCTTAGGAACGGCTCTTGTAAGAGCCGGATATGTCGTAAAAGGTGAACCTTTGGATGAGGCCGGTGACCAAGCCCTTCAAACTCTTGTTGACGTTATCGATGATCCAACCCTTTGGGTTGAACTAACAATGGAACGGGGGCAAATTCAGATCGTGAATAATCAAGAAACGGGCCACGCTAGGACTGGCTTCGAAGATCGGCCTGGTTCACCCAAACGGCAACTGGAACGCTTATGGCTTCGGAATGAAGGACGACGGGCCTATCTTGGTTGATTATGTTCGATCTCAGCTGAAATTATTACTCTAAGAGAGTTTGAGTAAAGTTTTAGCGTTTCCTCCCACCATGGAAGCAATTTCAGATCCCGTTATAGTTTCCGTCAGTTGAATATGCTGGATTGGATTATATTCAGACATATCAAAGTGAAATATTTGTTGGTTGCCGACCTAAAAAGTTGGAACAAACGTTTTCATACCTCCACATGATCACAAATTGGCTTGTGACTGCTCATGGCACGAAACGGACTATTAAGACTTCCTCCGGCGAGTCGGAAATTGTCCCTGAAGCAAATAATAGAAATCGCATGCACATAACCTGGCGAGACACACAAGCCGCACCAATCTTCAAAAATTTCTTCTTATTTTCGCACTCCAAGCACCCCGCCACTGCTGGTTACGATTGCCGCAGATAACGCATCACCCTACATGGGGCGAGTAAAGTGATCACTCGGATAGTCACCAGCCAATTATGGAAACCAAATGTGCTCCGTAATTTTGCTTTTTTAGGAAGGTCTCCTATAGGC
>JBPCWG010000410.1:0-2751 GCA_051009705.1 Methyloligellaceae bacterium
TATACGGAGCAACTCTTCAAACTCAAGGAAGCCTATCTGCCCTTCAGTCCGGACCGCGACACGGTCCAGGTTCTGAATTACTCCCGTCAGCAAATGGATGAAAAGCGCCAGCGGCTGGTTGATTACCTCAAATCCATCGTCATTCAGGCCAACTACCAGGAAATTACCGAAGCGGATATCAATGCTTATTTCGAAGCGCAGTCCCCTTACGGGTTGAAACTGAAAGTCGACCTCGACGAGTTCGATGAACTGCTGCTCTTCAGCCGCGGGTCTTCAACCCGGGTTTACCAGAAGCGTGACTGGCGCTGGCTTTATCTGCGGAAAAGTGAAACGGTTGAACCCATTTTTCAGAGACTATTCCTGCTGATAAAGCTGAAACCCCACTCGATTCGTATCGAAGAGATCATGCGTGCGGAATCCTGTACCCAGGAAAAGGCTCATTCTATTTTAAAGAAGAAGCGGCGAAACCTGCCCGAAGACGCCACATCTGACCATGTGTACCTGAAGCTGTTCAAAAATATCAATCAGTCGGACCTTGAAATGCTGTTCCCCAACACGGAAGTTGAGTTTCGCCTGTTTGACAAAGTTCGCCTGGGCCTCACTGCCGGTGGCGGCACGGTCGCCAGTGTCATGGGGACGGCAACGAAAGTTCTGGCTGCGACAAATCCCGTTGCTCTGGCTGGCGCCCTGGCGGGCCTGATCGGCGTCATTTTTCGCCAGGTGATGAAGTTTTTCAATCAGCGCAATGTGTACATGATGGTGCTTGCGCAAAATCTCTACTTCCACAATCTTGCCAATAATCGCGGAGTCCTGACCCTGCTCTCCGATCGCGCAGAAGAGGAAGATATCAAGGAGGACCTGCTCCTGTATACCTATCTCTGCCAGTACGATGTTCCCAAAGGGCAGTTATTCATGGCCAAGCGCGCGATAGAATCCTATATCAAATCGGAATTTGACGTTTACGTGGACTATGACATCGACGATGCCCTGTCGCGTCTCGATCGGGATGGTCTTGTTATCCAGGACACGGACGAGGTGCTGTCGGTTATCCGACCCCGGGAAGCCATCGCTATATTGGAGAACAAATGGGTCAATTGTATCCGGGAGCGCAGTGATTCAGGGGACCTGCAGGTTGTGAAACCGGAATCGGCCTAGTCTGTTTCGCCGGAACCTGAGCACGTTATCAATAAATCAAATTCCATGCATCCAACCTACAAACTGTCCCTGACTGCCGAGAGAACCCGGGCAATCGAGATCAACGAAAACCTGGAGGCGTTGTTCGCGGATTTTGCCGAACCCCCGGCGCAGGCATGTTTTGAAAGTTCCGACGGGGACTGGGTTGTCGAAATCTATTTCCTTTCACCTCCCGATCTCAGGGCGATGCGGGACCTATTGCAGGGTGAACTTCAACCGGGGGAACTAGAAGCACTCAATCCTACGATCACCGAGATCGCGCCTATAGACTGGACAGCCCGGGTCCAGGAAGACCAACCACCCGTGAGATGTGGCCGCTACCTCGTTCATAACAGTCACTATCGCGGTCAAGTTGCGGCCAGTCGCACCAGCGTCGAGATCGATGCGGGTCAGGCGTTCGGCACGGCCCGTCACGGGACCACGAGAGGCTGTTTGATGGCCTTGGATCGGGTATTGAAGCGAACACAACCGCACCGCATTCTTGATCTCGGTACAGGTAGCGGCATCCTGGCAATCAGTGCCGCGAAATCCTGCCGACCCCAATCCGTCATTGCCACGGATATAGATGATGTCGCGATTGCCGTTGCCAGACAGAATGCCCGGTTAAACGGTGTTGCGCCAGCCATCCGTTTTTACTGCACTGCCGGTACCGCCCATCCAGCCGTGCAGGGGCATCGGTCCTTCGACCTCATATTAGCCAATATCCTGCTGGGGCCTCTTTTGGCCATGGCCGCAGAAGTGACAGGCAAACTCGCGCCAGGCGGCACACTTATTCTATCGGGCCTGCTTCATCATCAGGCGGACCGGGTTCAGATTCACTACAGCAATTACGACACAGCCCTCGTAACGCGTTTGCGAAACGAGGGCTGGACGACACTCATACTGACGAAAAGACGGCTGCCAAAAAACGCCTGACCGAAAGGTTCCCCGACAACCTGCTTACTATACAGGCTGGTTTACGAACATCGGTTCAAGCATTTGCCGGGTCTATCAGGTATATGCTTTCGCAGAGACCAGAACTAGAGACCGGCTGAGATGGATTTTCCGCGGCGGATATTCCGAATTTCAGCGGTTGTAAACCCGAGTTCCTGGAGATGAGAATCGGACAAGGTGCGGAAATATTCTGCGGCCTTGCGCTCTCCGACCCTGAGCTGCGCTTCCATTACGCGCTCGAAAAAGCGTGTGAACACACCTTTTTTCTTATGCGGCTTTGGTTGCGTTCCGCTTGGAATGTAAGTCGTGGTAGACATATCAAAGCCTCCTAGGTTTCAGGGAATTCCAATTGTCCCCGATCGCGGGGTAGCGAATTCCGTTTCGATTGCACTATAGCTAGGGACTTTCAGGAGATTTAGGCAGATGCCGGGGCGCAATTCAGCCATGCATCAAGCGCATGCCTTGGCGCGGCAAATAACTTATTGATTAGAATAAAGAATTGGAAACAGTTGCAACCGTCAACCCGCTTGTTTAAGAAATTATTATGTTTCAGAAGTTCGACTCTTACCCTTCCACCGACAATGAAGGGAAAAATCTGATTGCCCTAAGAGACCGTCTCGGCGA
>JBPCWG010000411.1:0-11059 GCA_051009705.1 Methyloligellaceae bacterium
AGGATCGCTCCTCTTGATCCTGGAACCCCTGAAAATTCTACGAGCCGGACAATCTTGTCGATTAACCAACCCGAACCAATTGTTTTTGACTACAAGCACCAACCTATATCCTGTGATGGAGATTTAACCTTACGAGTTGGATCAGAACAAGCTGGAGGCCACGACAAATTTTATTTGAAAGGGTCATTCCATGTTTCAAACTCCGAAAAAAGTCACTACCAATCTGGTCAATCCCACGCACAAATCACAACAGGATATTCGGCGATCCGGTTCGAGCGTGATCGGTTCCGACTTGACAATTAAAGGTGATGTCCAGTCAGACGGCCCCTTGATCATCAATGGAAAAGTGCAGGGCGATGTTAAAAGCCGCACCCTGACCGTTAAAGAAGGCGGGATCATCGAGGAAATGTCGCGGCCGACGAAGTTATGATTTTCGGAAAAGTATTTGGTACAATTCAAGCGCGGGAATTGAGACTGAGACCATCGTCCCATGTGGAAGGCGACATTCTGCATGAGCAACTGGAAATCGAGATGGGAACCAACTTCTCCGGCAAGCTGACACGGACACCATTCACCGGGGAAGTCGGCGGGAAGGAAGTGCAGGAGGCGACCGGTGATATTGAGAAGGACGGGGGCCAACATGACAACCCAGTCCTCCACGACCGATCAAACAAACCTTCCACGGATAACCTGGCACAAGCCTCGTGAAGTTTTTCGTCGTGACCATCTGACGTTGCAGGACGGTATATCATCGCCCGGGTTCAGGGGCCGACCGGTAGTCCGGGCACGCCGCATTCACCAATAACCCCGGGCCATTGGCGCGGTTCATCAGCCCTTACGCGGGGCCCGGGCTTTATAACGGTTTCAATGAAAATTTCAGATAGATTTCAGAGTTTACTCACAATTCAATAGTGCGATCATTATGATTTTGCCAATTTTCGAATAAAAGAGTAGAATTGTAACATAATTATTGTCTTACTGTGACCTGCTCCAAAACACGTGTGTTGCGGATCTTTGTTCTTCTTTTGGATGGGTCAAGAGGAGAATATTATGCTCCGTTTCAGCCTCATCTCCCTAACTGCATTTTTGTTGTCAAATTCCCAATTATTTGCCTCTCAGCATAGCTTTCAGCACAAAGACATCTCACCCGGCACCGAGGTCATTTCGGGCTTCAAAGTGCAACCTGGCCTTGTGGTCAGCCCGCAAAGACAGAGAGTCCTGCAATTGGCGCAACGCTCACGTGCAAACTGTATCGCTCGGCGAAAAGCACAAGGCAAAAAAATAACAGAATACGGAATAAAAAAATGCATGCAGAGTGGAGGCAGCAATTCCAACAAGGCTTACGGAAACAAGAAAAAAACGCGTAAACCCAAACGTGAGTCTGTCGGACTGGAATCTCAGGATGTGGAAGAGGTTGTCGACCTGGATTTAGGAGAATCAGAATCTGTATCATCAGATCTTCTTACATTCACATCAGAAAATGCCCCGAAATCCATTGGCGATATTACGGCAATTCTTGACCAGCAGAAACCAGATCCGAAACGTGTTGCAAAACGAAAATCCATTGCAAGCCTGTCTCCACCGGATACGGAGAATAAGAAAAAACTTGTCAAATTTTACCTGAACCGGGGTAAGGCTGCGAGTCGTGTGGGTAAAACCCTACAGCAGATTGAAGACTTCAAAAAAGCCGAACAAATTTCGCGGACGGCAAAGTCTCTGAAATTGCGGATCGAAGCCCTGAAGCGTTTGTCCGGAGCCCAATTTCTTGCCGGCAACTGGGGCGCATCAATAAAAATTCGTCAGAAAATTCTCAAGATATTTGAAAGAAAAAAAATCGGGCGAAACGCCGTCAGATGGCGTGCTATTCTGGTTTCGGACTATGCCAGAATGGGAAAGTTCGCTGCGGCGGAAAAGCAAATGCGCCTGATCGAACAGCGCCTGAAAAACTTCCCAAAGAAAGCAAACTGGCAGCGGGACAAGCAGAAAATTCAAGCCATGGCTTCCCGCGCCAAAGCGAATCTTCTGGACAGTCAGCGAAAATTTCAAAAGGCTGAAAGCCTCTACAAATCTTCCCTGAGCTTTCTACAGGCCGCCACATCGGGGAAGGAAAGCCTGATACTGCGCGACAGTATAAAGGCGGAGCTTGCGAACAATCTGATGTACCAGGGGCGCTGGATCGAGGCGGAAATACAGGCACGCGAGGCCCTGATCAATTCCCTGAGCCGTGCCGGAAAGTATTCAACTGAAACGACCGCGAACCTGTTGCTCCTAGCCAATGTGATCGGCGGTCAGGGAAGGTTCAAGGACGCAATCATACTTTCTGAAGTTGCCGTTGAAATTTTGAAATCACTCGGCCTTGGCAATGATGCGTTACCATTGAACCGGGCGCAAAAAATACTTGCGATCGCTTACTTTAATAGCGGCGACATCGAAAAATCCCTGAAAATTTTCGATGAAATCGAAATCGCAATTGGTTCCAGGAAAAAGCGCTTTGACGCGATTTTAGTACGGGATATCACGTGGCATCTGGCCATGTTACTGGGAGACCGACATGAAAAAGCCCTGCCACTGTTGAAGCGGGCCGTTGAGCTGCGCCGCAAAGGCCGAAAAGGTGGAGTCGCTTTTCTCAAGTCCGCGCTCGCAACCGCGCTTTGGAAAAACGGCCAAAGTGATCCTGCTTTGAAGCACTTCAAAACGGCAATTCCCCACATATTAAAAATTTCCACCGGTGACGATGAGGAGTTTACACAAGGTACGTTAATAGAACGCCGCAAATCCATTGTTCTCAGTTTTTACCTCGAATATCTGGCAGATATAGAAGGAACACCGTTTGCGGCGAAAAATAAAATCAAGGCCCGGGCCAGATCATTCGAACTGGCGGATATCATCAGAGGTCAATCGGTTCAGCGCGCGCTATCAGCTTCATCGGCCCGCCGATCCGTGAAAGACCCGAAACTGGCCAAATTACTGCGCGCCGAACAGGATGTACGAAAGCTCCTTTCAGCAAGAAATGCTCTGTTAACCAGCTTGTTGTCCCAACCGCCGGATCAAAGAGACAAAGCAGCTATCAAACAACTCCGTCAGGACATAAACAAATCCAAAGGAGCTCGCGACAGGCTGCAGGCGGAGCTCAACACCCGATTTCCGGATTTTGCGGAACTCATGAATCCCAAGGCCCCGACCATAAAAGACGTTCAACGAGGACTGAATGTCAACGAAAGCCTGATTTCGATTTATGTCGGGCGGAAGAAAACCTACATCTGGGCGGTGCCAAAGGAAGGGGACTCCCATTTTGCTGTCGCCGATGTGGGCCAGGACCGTCTCAGCAAAACCGTGGCGGCCCTGCGGGAGGCTTTGGATCCCCGAGCTCAAACACTCGGGGATATTCCTGATTTCGATCTGCGTCTGGCTTACCGCCTGTACAAACAGATACTGGAACCCGTTGAAGGGGGATGGAAAAACTCAAACAGCCTGCTCATCGCAACAAACGGTGCTCTGGGAGAAATTCCCTTTTCGATCCTGCCGACAAAGCGTGTTCGCAAATCGAAGACGGAAGGCCCCCTGTTTGCGGACTATCGGGACGTGCCGTGGCTGGTGCGCACTCATGCCATTACACTTGTTCCCTCTGCGGCTTCCCTGTTGACACTGAGATCGCTTCCACCCAGCAAAGCCGGGCGAAATCCGTTCATCGGATTTGGTGATCCGTTCTTTAATCAGAAGCAGTCAAAACGCAGCAAGGTCGCGGACAAAGGAGGTTCCACGGAAATATCAAGCCGCAGCCTCAATGTGCGGGGACTTCCAGTGGCGCTTCGCGCAGCACCTTCCACCGGGAACGCCTCGGAAGTGAATTTGTCAGATCTGCCGCGGCTGCCGGATACAGCGGATGAAGTACGTCAGCTGGCAGTTGCCATGAATGCCAATCTCACCAAATCCGTATTTCTGGGCAAGCAGGCGAATGAGGGTTTCATAAAATCGAAGGAACTTTCAGGGTTTCGCGTTCTTGCATTTGCAACACACGGGCTCGTTCCCGGAGAACTCAGTGGACTCAATGAACCTGCCCTGGCGCTCTCCGCTCCGGAAGTTGCGGGAAACCAGGGTGATGGTCTCCTCACTATGAGCGAGATTCTCGGGCTCAAGCTTGATGCGGACTGGGTGATCCTGTCCGCCTGCAATACCGGATCGTCCCGGGGTAACGGCGCCGAGGCGGTTTCAGGACTTGGACGCGCGTTTTTCTATGCCGGCACACGGGCGCTTCTGGTTTCAAGCTGGCCCGTAGAAACCAATTCGGCACGGATCCTGACGACGGATATATTTGCCCGTCAGAAAACGGATCAGAAACTTCACCGGTCCGAAGCCTTACGCCGCGCCATGGTCGCGCTTATCGACGGAACAGGACACAGGGATCCAGGGACGGGCGAGGTCCTTTATACCCATGCCCATCCGATTTTCTGGGCCCCCTTTATTCTGGTTGGCGACGGGGCCTAGACAGGATTCAATTTGAGGAGTATCGCATTGCAGAAATTCATTCAGGTTTTGACTTGCTGCGGGGTATCCATGATGTTTAATTCCCTGACAGCCGCAGGGGCAGAACCGGCCGCTGTCGTCGAAGACTACCAAGGCGGGTCGGCGAAAATCGAGATCATGCAGCTCCTGTCGCCCGGAGAAAAACTGGACCTCTCCCCGAAAGACGTACTTGTTCTCGGCTATTTTACATCCTGCATTCGCGAAACAATCAGGGGGGGCGAAGTTACCATCGGCTCCGAGGAAAGCGCCATCTCAGGCGGGAAGCGGAAATCGGAAGATATCGACTGTGACGGGGGTGCGATGATCAGTCCTCAGCCGACCCGCAAGGAAGCCGCCGCCGCCGTTTTCCGTAAAGGCAATTTTGAAAAATCCCTTCCGAAACCCGACTGGACGCTGTTCGGCAAGAGCCCGATATTCAAATTGACCAAGCCCGCCAAGGAAATTGCGATCGAGAGGCTCGACACTGAGGAAAAAATACGCAGATTGAAAATCACCGGCTTAATATTCGATACTTCCCGCACGGGTATTTCCCTTGATCCATCCGGCCTTTACAAAATCAGCATTGATCGGAACGAATTCCACCTGAAAATCTCTCCCCTCGCCGAAGACAGTGCGCCGATTCTGTCCCGTATCGTGGTATTTGATGCCAGCACAAATCCTTGAAACCATGCCTGGACCAATCTCATGTTTCTGGCCCCGGAGGGTAGAATAGTTTGACCGGTTGGCTGAAAAACTCATTTTCGGGTTTCGTATCCCTATGCATTGCCGCGTTGATTGTCGCCGCTTTGTCCTTGCCGGCTTTCGATCGATACCACGGATATGATGTTGATATTCTCCACTATCTGAGAAACAAGTTTGAATCCCGAGCGCAGACGTCGACGCGATCCCCGGTTGCGGTCATTGCCATTGATGAGTTGACTTACGCAACCCAGCCGTTTGCAGGATTGCCAAAAGTGATGTGGACCCCCCAGATCGCCCGGATTCAAAATTCGATCCTGGCAGCGGGGGCCAAAGTTATCGGCTGGGATATTATTCTGCCAACGTCGGCGGCGACCTATGTTACGGACAAGAATTTCGATCGGGAACTCCTGAAAAGCTTTGCGCAGGCACGCCGGGATTCAAGGCTGGTTCTCGGAACAGCGCAGCTCGGGAACAGCAAAATAATACCGCACCGCCTGTTTTCCTGGGCCGCCGGCGGGGCCAACAATCTTCGCTCTCTTAACGTCAATATCGATGAGGATGGTATCATCCGCAGCGTCCCAACGTTTTTATCCGTCCGCAAGCGAGACAACAGCGTGAGCCGCGTTCCTTCGCTGGCACTGGAACTTGCGGCGCGCCACAGGGATGTGGTGCCTGAACGTCTGCCGGACGGACGCGTTCGCTTTGGCGATCTTGATCTCTCCGGCAGTCGATCCGACAAGCTGCAGCTGAATTATCTCGGGGAAAATGCGCTCATCCCGACATTTTCACTGGCTGATCTGTATTTGTGTGCGGAAGCGGAAAAATCGGACTTCTTCCGGGAGCATTTTCGCGACCGGGTGGTCCTCCTGGGACTCGTACTCGATATCGAAGATCGAAAGCTCAGTTCGAACCGGTGGATAACGAATGGCGGCCCCCCCCATTCCGAGCCCCGGTGTACGGACAAGGTCGGGACCCACGATTCAAACATTGATCGGGAGACAACACCCGGCGTTTACGTTCATGCGACCGCCGTGAACAATATCCTGTTGAACAGCGGTCTCGAACAGCCGGGCGCCTGGCAGCGCCTGATGATGACCCTGCCTCTTGCGCTGATCGTTCTCATCGCCACCCAGTTCTTTCGCCCCGGGACAGCGGCTTTGACGTTTCTCGTCGCATCGGCGGGCTGGATCGCCTTTGCCATGTGGCAGATCGACAATCATTTCGTTATGCCGGTACTTGATCCGGTTTTCGCGGCGTCACTGACATTTGTTACCGTTCTTGGCTATCGGTTTGCCGTAGTTGATAAAGATCGGCGATTTCTGAAACGCGCCTTCAGCTCCTATGTCTCTCCGGATCTCGTCGACAGTCTTCTTGCCGATCCGGAGAAACTGAAACTCGGGGGCGAACGCCGGGAACTGTCATTTTTGTTTACCGATCTTGCCGACTTTACGCGCATGGTTGAAAACATGGAGCCAACCAAAGTTGCGCCCCTTCTCAACAGCTATCTCGACCAGATGATCGGCATTGCAAAAGCCAACAGCGGTACGATAGACAAAGTCATAGGCGACGCGGTTGTTGTCATTTTCTCCGCCCCGGTTGATTTATCGGATCATGCGGTCAATGCGGTGAACTGTGCCCGTGAAATGGATAAATTCGCGCAACAATATTCCGGGTCGCAGCGGGACCGAGGCATCATGTTCGGGCAGACGCGAATTGGCGTTCATTCGGGAACAGCTGTGGTCGGCAATTTCGGAAGCAGTAATTTTTTCGACTACACAGCCCTGGGCGATGCAATGAACACGGCGGCCAGGCTGGAAAGCGTCAACAAGCAAATTGGAACCCGGGTACTCGTCAGCAAACAAGCCTTGGACAAGAGTAACTCAGAGGGTCGACCCGTGGGAAGCCTTGTCCTGAAGGGGAAATCAGATGCTCTTGAAGTGTTTGAAATAGGAGCCTCCGAAGAAGAAGGGCGGGTCTCCGCGGAAATTTACAAAACCCTGTACAAGTCAATCGAGGTTAAAGACGTTTCGGCTCATGCAACAATCAAGCAGCTCTGTGCCGATTATCCCAATGACCCGCTCCTTAAATTTCACAAGGATCGGCTGGATGCCGGTGAAACGGGTACTCTCATTCACCTGACTGAAAAATGATTGTTAAACTCAAGACCCAGCGGTGATGTCGACACTTCTGGAGATCATCTCAGTCAGCTTTCAGAGGCGGGAGAGTTGAGGGCCTCATTGCTGAGCACCTTGCCGGGACTCAGGAGATCATCATCGCCTTCCACAGGGCTCTCACCCGCTCTTCGGCGAACACTTGCCCTCACGTCTTCCCAATATTCAGGCCATCGCAGAAGGCGCAGGCTGTTGTTGGCCTCCAGCACTTTATCGCGCTCTTCCTGATCCAGAGACTCGGTCTCGGCAAATTTTCCGATACCCGAAACAATTCTGTCGCGTCTCTCATCCAGTGCTTCGTTGAGATTGAGCAGGGCTTCCGGCGCGTAGGCGGGTTTTATAGATCGCATGCGTTCGAAAACGGCCTCGGAAATGACCGCATGCAGCGGCAGGGTTCGAGGACGATATTCATAGAGATTACTGAACCATTGGCGAACCTGGCCCCTGGGATCGGGATCAACCAGCGTCACTCCGCCTTCCGCCTGAGATTTGCGCATAGCGATATGGGCTTTGTCCGCCTTTTTCGCCGCAAGGAACAGACCCCAGCTCTCGTTTTCACCGCCCTGCTGTTCCTCTTCGACAGCATAACCACTGCTTATGCGCTGAAGTAAAAAGTCGAATGTGATGTCAGAAAGCCTGTCCGTGGCCCAGCCGCCCCCGATATTGGCGTGATCCCCCGGGAACCAGACCTCGACAATCCGTTCGGGATAAATCGCATCCGGATCCATCAATGTCGGATCAAAACTGTCGCGCATCTCGTCGAGGGCGACCATATGATAGGCCTGCTGGACATTGTCCGGGACAGACATGTCCTTGCCGAAATTCAATTGCTGGAAATTGATTCCAAATATCGACTTGGCGACCCCGAAAGACCCCACCGTATCCCAGCAACCCAGCACGGAGATCTGCACGGGAACTTTTACCTTTGATGTCCAGATTGTCCGGTGCTTACCGAACAGAAACAGTGTCCACACCGCGCGCGGCGCGCCCCGGGTATTGATGGCCTGGGCCAGCAGGCGGGCAATTGCGGCACCCCTGCTGAACCCGGTGATAAAAACACGATCGCCCGGCTGATAAACCCTTATGAGTTCGAGATAGGAGCGGGCAACAATTTCCTCCGCGCCAAGGCCGGCCGCCATTCCGAGCGTCTGCAGGATTGGATCATTATCAAACCTGTTGCCGACGCCGGCATAATAGAAACCGACCTGTTTCTCTCCATATTTCTTGCACAGCGATGAATCAAATTCACCCGTGGGCGTGTAGGCCGCCTTGTCCGACTTCAGCATGTGAAACAATTTGTAAACATTGGTCTGCGCTGCAAAACCTCTCTCGATCTGATCCGGCGTATTGCTGGTTCCGTCGAGGCAAATGACGATATTCTTGCCTTTGCGCGCCGGCCAGGGCGAGGAATTGCGAAACAGGATATATATCAGGGGCAGGCCAATCAGAATGAATTCCCATTTGTAGATCCACCCCTGGAAACCGCTTCCCAGAAAGGACCAGATCCAGCTTCGCCTGGGTCCGGTCTCGGACTGACTATCGGATTGCGACGTGGAGGTTTGCTCGTCTGTTACGGGCCTGGTGTTTTGCGTGCCGGTGTCGGAATCCCCCGAACTCACCTGAGCGATTGCGGATTTCGGAGACAGCAGATATTCGAGACCGGAACTGCTGCTGGTTTCTTTTTCTCCGCTTGAATATCCCGGGCCCAAGCCCTTCATGCAGGCATAGCCGACAAAAATCAGAAACACGGCAAGTAATCCATTGAACACCGAACGGGGTACGAACCTGAGACCCTGGGCATGACGCCTTAGCCGAAAGGCCAGTACCAGAAGAGCGATCTGCACAACAATGAAAAAGAAAAGCCAGCCGGATCCCGGCATCGGTTTGGCAGCGGTGAGCGAACCAAATGCGCCAGAGGCATTCAGCCCGAACAGCAGGATAAAGGATACCAGGAACCAGCCAAGGAAATTGCGCCGGTAGATAAGTCCGGCAAGGCCCGGGATCAAGGCGTAGATACTTAGCTGGAAAATATTGCCGAAAAAACTGCTCGCAATCTGAGGGAAATCCTGGCGGAACAGCTGATCAAGGTAAACTTTCGCCAGAGGCCGGCCGATCCTGAAAATATTCGAGACATGGTCCCCGAAACTTCGCTTCTGACCCACCTCGTCCGTGTCGCTGAACAGACTGTTAATTCGTTGCCGGAGACCATCTTCATCATTCTCAAATTTGCTCAGAATTTTTGTGAAGGTCAGTGGATCCTGGTCGGACGTGGAAATCCCCAACTCGGCACCCAGCTGGTCATACCCGGGTGGAAGAGCAACGACAATGAAAAGCACGACACTCAATATGAGCATCAATACGGGAACAAATCGCGAGCCTCTGCGGATACCAAGCTTAAAACGCCCGGCTTCCGGCGACGCGGCACTCTTATCTGACACTTGTAACACCCCCGAAACCAGACGCGCACCCTATTCCGGCATGTCTGCGCCTGATACCCTACCTTAATAAAGACAATGCTATTCCGTCATAGACGGAACTGTCTAATCGTTATGCGGTATAATTTCAGATTATTGACACGAGTGACATTGGTATCACATGACATTGGTATCACATGACAGGGGTATCACATGACAGAATGTCCGTTATTTGTCCGGTAGTGGACCGTCGCCGGCATCACGGGGATCAAAGAACGGAGATCGACTGTTCTTCCGGACCGGTAGACGGGCAATGGTCCGGCGACAACACCTGGTTTCAAAGGCCGGGCTTGTAGCTCGCCAGTTTGGCCCCAAAACCGATGAATACAACTCCCGTGACACCTTTGAGCCAGCGCTGAAAATTACCGCTGCCGGCAATTGCAGTAAGCTTTGCGAAGAGCAGCACCATAGCGCCGAACCAAATCGCATTGATCATTGAGTGCAGGAACACAAGCAGGAACGATGACATTGCAGATGTCTGACCCAGCGGGATAAACTGCGGAAAGGCCGCGAGGTAAAACATGGAAACTTTCGGATTGAGGGCGTTGGTCAGGAAACCTTCCACAAATGCGCTGAGAAGAGTCCTCTGTCTCCGGGCGGGAGCAACGCGCTGAACATTCCCGGCACCTCTCCAGGCTTCAATCAGGGCCTTGATCCCAATCCAGCATAAATATGCAGCACCCACATATTTGACGATTGCGAAAGCGGTCGCCGACTGGACGAGAATGATGGATATACCGAGTATCGAAAGCGCCCCGTGCAGGTAAAAGGCGGTCACGAATCCTGCGACGTTAGCAAAACCTGCGGAGCGACCCGATGTCGGAACGGTTTTGGCCACCAACACACCATTGGGCCCTGGTGACATTACCAGCAGTGTCGCAACAAAAACGAATGTGATGACTTCAGCCCATTCCACTATGAACACTCCTGCGCTTAGTTCACTGCCGCTCAACGGCTGATCAAGAGTCGAACCCCCAACAACCCCAGAACTCCGGCAGCAACTCTGTCGATATACATTTTGAGACCCAGATATCTATTCACGATTATCGGGCGGCTCATAATAATTGCAAGGCTGGTGTAAAACAGAAGTTCCACGATCAAATGATTGGCAGCCACAAACAGGCTTTCACCGGCCGACATCCCCGCCGGAAAAATTACAACCAGAACAGCCGCGGCAAACAGGACTGATTTCGGGTTCAGGAGATTGAT
>JBPCWG010000412.1:0-3222 GCA_051009705.1 Methyloligellaceae bacterium
ACTAGCCTGTTTAATACACCGCAACCGTTCCATATGTGGCGACTTTATCGCCACAAATTTTCGGCAAATTCTCGTTCCAACCAATCAGAGATTTATTGTCGAATATTTGTGGCGCAATCGAGGCAACGATGCCTCAGTTCGTGTCAATTTTGCAACTCTGAACCTAAAAGGAATTCGTTGACCATCGGGGAGGATGGTTTTTCGGCGAAAAACTGCGGAAATAAAGGGGAAATAAGTAACATTCGTCTGGGTGTTCAAAACTGTCCATGATTGTTGATATCTCGGTTCAATCTGAAAATCATTCTCCGGAGCGGCAAAGCTGCAACGGCTGTAACACACTCCCGGTCAAGGAGATGATATCAAAGATTATGTGCCGAATGAGCTGTAGTTCGACGGGATGTCGGGGCTTTCTGCTCGGGGCCGACAATAATTTTCCCTTCGGCATCGCCGCGTGACACTTCTAATACAATCCTAACGCGCATATAGAGTGAATGCGTATTTTTTGATGCTTTGTCATGTTAGATTCAAGTTCTAAACATTGCAGCTTTCAACGGGGGTTTGAAATTAATGCAGGCGCACGAAGAACTTAACGGTGGTGAAACCGTTAGCCTGAACTGGCACGTCATTCCTGGCTTGATTCCATTGAGTCTAAAGATTTTTGTACTGCGCATTCTGACTCTGGGTATTTACTATTTCTGGGGAAAAACAGAGGTTCGTCGTAGAATTTGGTCAGCCACCCATCTTCAGCATCAGCCATTGGAATATACGGGAACGGGAAAAGAGCTGTTTCTCGGATTCCTGCTCGTGTTTCTGTTGTTCATCATCCCTGCCTATGGCGTGGTTATCGCCGTACAACTTTATTTTGGACAGGATTCCGTATTTTCCGTAACCATCAATATTGCTTTTTTCACCATCATATTTTTTCTGATTGGCGTTGCGCGCTACAGGGCGCGGCGTTATCGCCTGACCCGGACAAGGTGGCGCGGAATTCGAGCGGGCATGACAGGCTCACCCTGGACATACGGTCTGTACTCATTTGCTCTCTCCCTTCTCATTCCTGTTACGCTCGGCTTCATCCTGCCTCTGCGAGATGTGATTCTACAGCGCCGCCTGGTGTCAGAAACACGTTTTGGAACCATGCCCTTCAGGTTTTCAGCGAGTGCACGAGAGCTTTACGGTCCCTTTGTCGTGATGTGGTTCGGCACCATCCTTATCTACGGCATGACATTGTTCATTCTCTGGTTGCTGTATGGTTCGCAGCTCATCGAGCTGGTTCAGGCAAATATCCCCCCGCCGCCGGCAATGCTTTTTGCGATCCTGTTCTCACTATTTGCCGCTTTTGTTTTGTATTTGCTTATGAGCGCCTGGTACAATTCGAGAAAATTTAATCTCTTTGCCAGATCGACAAACATTGACGCGGCGCGTTTGAATCTTGAAACAACGGGACTGGGACTGGCGGGACTGCAGATCAGTAATCTTTTGATTGTTCTGCTGACCCTGGGTATTGCCACACCAATTGTTCAGGCACGCATCGCCAGATACTTTATCACCCGTATGTCAGTCGTTGGCGCTATTGACCTGGATCGAATTCGCCAGGACTATTCAGCAACCGAAAAGACCGGAGAAGGACTGGCCGAAGCTTTCGACATTGATGCATTTTGATTTGACAGCAATTGTTTGGGAGCAATAGATGATAGGGGTCCGAAAGCGGGGTTCGTCTCTTGCAAGATACATTTGAAGGCAAATATAGCGACGGTCACAGCGCAGCAGACTATGATGTCCGAGTTCGCACCCAGCCTACCGGGCTTGAAATAGCTTTGACCGGGGAGGATCGGTCTCTAATCTGGCCTTACCGTCAATTAACCCATTCAGGCCCGCTCCTCGAAACGAAAAATGCGCAGTTGGGTTGCAAAGATAACCCCGGAGCCCGTTTATTCGTGTCCCATCCGGACTTTGCATCGCAACTGGTCAGCCGCGCTCCGCACCTTTCGAAACGAGCGCGAAATAAGAAAATAGTTTATCCCCTGTTGGCCATTGGCGCTGTCGTTTTCATTTTGTTTATTGGAATCTGGGTTTCAGGTTTTTCCACGGCTCGTTCAATAGCCCTCCTGATGCCGGATACAGTTCGAGGTCAGCTGGGCGACCTGATCGTCTCGCAGATAATCGCCGACCGAAAAATTTGCGGCGAAACTCAGGGACAAACAGCATTTGACAAGATGACGACGCGCCTGACGCTAACTTTGAATGCAAACAAGAAATACAAAATAGTTGTAGCCAAACTCGGCATTGTCAACGCCTTTGCCGCACCTGGCGAACGCATTATCGTTTCCGACGGCCTTATTCGATTTGTCGATTCTCCGGAAGAACTCGCCGGCATCATCGCCCATGAAATGGGACATGGCCTCTCCCTGCATCCTGAAATTGGTATCATTCGCGCAATTGGCTTTTCCGCCGCGCTCCAGATTATTCTCGGCAGTTCATCTGGTGGACTGGGAGATATCGGGGTCCTGTTGTTGCAACTTCGGAACACGCGTCACGCTGAAACGGAAGCTGACGATCATGCCTTGTACATACTGCGGAATGCAAAAATTGATCCCGGGAAAATGGCAGATTTTTTCAATCGTGTGCGTGTCCGGTCCAATGAACCTAAATCCCAAGAAAATGCCACCGGCAGTATCGTCGATAGTGCAAGGTCCCTATTTGCGACGCATCCGGGTTCGGAGAACCGCGCTAAAAAATTCGCTTCAGCTCCCAACAGTCGCACCGTTCCGATATTAAACCGGGATGAATGGAAAGCGTTACGTGGAATTTGTTCGTGAAAGATCAATTCCCGGGCAAAAATACCTGTCAGGCAACCGTATCAATTTTTTCCAGGGCCTGCTGCAACTTTGCTTTCGTTGCCTGGGCCTCGGATTTCTTTTCCCGCTGCGCCTCGACAATGTCGCTCGGTGCCTTGGCCACGAAGTTTTCATTTGAAAGTTTCGCTTCGAGTCTTTCAATTTCGTCCTGAGCTTTGACGATTTCCCTCTGCAGACGCGCGCTTTCTTCAGCGACATCGATTACATCGCCTAGGGGCAGGGCGACCGTCAGATCGCCGAGGACAATCTGAACAGATCCTTTGGGTATTGTGTCTCCGAAGCTTATGTTTTCAACGCGGGCCAAGCGTTTCAGGGTTTCTTCTTGCCGGTTCACACGATCAGTAATCTCCTGGTCACTGCCTAC
>JBPCWG010000413.1:0-5724 GCA_051009705.1 Methyloligellaceae bacterium
TTCCACATTTTGTATGGGTTTTTTACGAGCTTACCGTCTACGGGAACTTCAGCTGAAAGAGCCAGATACATTTGCTCTTTAGTCAGATCAAAATCGGCACCGGATCGTGAAAGAGCAACAGAAAGTCCGTCATAGCCAATTTGTACTTCGGTAATGTCCCTGACGCCGTTCTTGTTGCAAAGTTCCCATTCAGACTTCTTCATGGCCCGGGAAGCACCCGTGATATCGGGAAATTTTTCGCCGATACCTTTGCAGAATATTTTCATTCCGCCGCCGGTTCCGGTTGATTCCAGCACCGGGGCTTTTTTACCCGTTGTTTGAGCGAATTCTTCAGCTACAGCCTGGCTGTAAGGATAAACTGTCGATGAACCTACAATTTTAATGTGGTCCCGCCCGGCCATTGCCGGAGTTGCGAATGTGGCCAATGCCAATCCACCCACAGCGAACAAGGAAACGATATTCCGTGTATGCATCTTTCAACTCTCCTTTGATTGCCTGACGCGCTGCGATGAATCTATGAATGCGTCAGTGGGCAATGAATTAAAGCTGCTTGGCAAAAGAATTATGACACTTGCACTACAGTTTTATGACAAGGATTGAGAGTCGGATATTTGCTGGGGATTATTCACGTCATCAAGGGGTAAATCGATCTTGAATGTGCTGCCTTTTCCCAGTTCACTTGTGATTGTAAGGCGGCCGCGGTGGCGGTTGAGAATATGTTTAACAATGGCGAGTCCGAGCCCGGTTCCGCCTTTTTCCCGGGATCTCGCACTGTCGATTCGGTAAAATCTCTCGGTCAGCCGCGGAATATGCTCCGGCAGGATCCCCTCGCCCTGATCCTGGACTTCCACAACCAGGGCCGGTCCGGAAAGAACCTCGGATAATTCAACCTTTTTGACGATCACAGAAATTACGCCGCCGGTTTTTCCATATTTAATGGCATTTTCCACAAGATTATAGATAACCTGGGTCAGCTCATCGGTGTCCCCCTTAATTGGGCTTGGCGTTTCAGGAAAGCTGCAAACGATTTCCAGTTGTTCTCCTTCAATTTGATTCTTCAACGTCGCAATGGTCGCCCCGATCAGATCTTTAACATCCACTGTTTCCGTCGGCCGTATATGAGCGTTGTACTCAATCTTCGACAGGGACAGCAGGTCATCGATGAGCCGGTTCATACGAGCTGCTTCCCGCTCCATGATCTCAAGAAATCTGTCCTGTGCCGCCGGATCGTCGCGGGCACCGCCCCTGATTGTTTCAATGCCGCCAGTCAGGGCCGTCAGCGGTGTTCGGAGCTCGTGGCTGACATTGGCCACAAAATCACTTCGCATCTGCTCCGCTTCCAGGACAAGAGAAATATCATAGAAGCCAATCGCCAGGCTGGGACCAGCAGCTTGAATTTGTTCAAGCCGGTTTATCGAGACCCGGTAGGTTGCCCGCATCGGAGTATTCAGGGAAATCACCGTCTCGGAACGAGGCTCACCGGCCGATACTTTTTCGATACCTGCCAGAATATCCGGGTGCCGCACCGCATTCACGAAATCCAGTCCCACCAGATTTTCACCAAACAATCGTTCTGCAGCCTGATTGAGCAACAGGATTTTGCGGTTGGTATCCAGGAGCAGTACCGGTTCATAGAGGGCGTTGAGAATAATTCTCAAATCCGTATTCTGGGTCGAAACCGTATTCATGGGCCTGTTACTTCAAACATCTGAGTTTAACCTGTGTATGACAAACCGAGTTTGTGCCAACGAACCGGGCTATAGCAATAGAACTCACCACGTTCAAGATTTGACCTCGCCAAACAGCATTGCCAGCCGATAGTATTGAAGCAGGTTAATCTGGCTTACTTGATCAGCTATTTGGTGTTTTTGTGTACATATCAGCGCGTGCCAGCGGCATTGCCTGTTAGTAAAACCTGCCGATTCTCATAGGAAAAATCATTATTTCTGTCGAAATAACCGTTCCAACTATTGTACAATTTTACTGTCAGCTGATTCGCATGCATTCACTGGTGGGTGAGAGTAAGTTGCAGCGATCAACAGGATTGTTGAATCGAGGCCTGCAATGGAAGGCGGTCAATCATCGTTTTGATTGAACCGCTTTAATTATTTTGAACCTCTGAATTTCTTTCAATGCTCCGATATGGTATCCGGCGATATGGGTATCCGTTGATATCGGTTCCTATGACAAAATTTAGTTCGTGGACAAAATCTTCATTTCTTGCACGTTCTGAAGCCCGCAAAGACATTCCACCTGTGAGGTTCGAAGTAGTTGCGGTAGGTCCCGTGAATCATTCTGGAACGCGTCGGCCACCCACCACCGCGCAGGACTTTCGTCGTCCCGAACAGCATCGTTGAATATTCATAGTAGGCATCGGCTTCAAACCCGGGAAATGGATTGAAATCTTCACTTGTCCACTCCCATACATTGCCAAGCATCTGACGGCAACCAAAGGCACTATCTCCCTCAGGCAGGGCCGCAACATCAATACAGCCCAGCGCGCGTCCATCCAGATTGGCACGCGCAGGAGTGGGCAAACTGTCACCCCAGGGATATCGTCGTTTCGAGGTGCCTAATTTTCCGTCTGAACCAGGTTCACCGAGGGCTGCGACTTCCCATTCAATTTCTGTCGGCAGGCGCAGGTTCGCCCAGTTGCAATAGGCATTGGCCTCGTACCAGTTCACGTGAATGACTGGTTGATGGGGGGGAAGAGGAATAAACCGGTCAAACTGTTTCAAGTTCCATCCCGAGGCACCGTTGCTTTGCCAGTAGCCGGGGTGCTTCAATCTGCGCTCTTGAATATAGTCCCATCCCTGTGGTGACCAGTAATCCTTGTTTTCATACCCCCCTGCAGCGACGAATTCAGCGAATTCACCATTTGTAACCGGCGCCTTGGCAATAGAAAACGGTTTCACTTCGACATCGTGGGCCCATTTTTCATTATCAAAATTGAAGGGAGCATTATTTTCCGCGCCCAGCCGAAACGTCCCGCCACAAACATCCACGAAGCCGGGATGCCCACCGGCACTTCGCTCTTTTGACACATCTGCCGCAATCGCGAATTTCGGTGTAGGATAAGCCAACGTCTGCCGTGCCCAGATGAAAGCCTCGGTATGCATGTCTTCATGGAAGGTTGCGAACTGATAATAGAAGCTATCCTCTTCGCTCGCCATCTCACCGTCGAGTCGATCAAAAAGACGATCCTGAACCGCTTGCATATAAGCAAGGGTATCCGCCTCACTTAACAACGGCAGATCCCAGCGCGTATCGTGATGAACGGCAATGGAATCGTATAGTTTGTCAGCCTTGTCACCGATCACACTTTCCTGATTGTAGAGGGATCGCAGAATGAAATACTCATGAAAGTAGGCGACGTGACCAATTTCCCATCGGAGTGGATTGACTGTTCGGATTTGAGGTCCCATCATTTGTTCGTCTGTCAATCCGTCGACAAGTTCCAACGTGCGATTGCGCGCATCCTGCATCATGCTTTTGAGTTGGTCATTGGTTACAATCTGAACCATTCTACACTCCGGGTAAAATTTTCATGCACATAACAATCGTTACACCTGCGAAGAAAAATTCAACGTCCGGCAACCGAACGACAGCTTTGCGTTGGGGTGATTTATTAAAGGCTTTGGGCCATGATGTCGAGGTCGTAACGTCCTACAACAACCAGCCTACGGACCTATTGATCGCGCTGCATGCGTGGCGAAGTGCCGCTTCCGTCGAGGCCTTTCGCAAACACCGTCCCCAGGCACCCCTGATCGTCGGATTGGGAGGGACCGATGTCAATACGTTCCTGAAATCGGACCCTGAAACGACACTCAAAACCATGGGCTCCGCAGACGCCCTTATTGGACTTCATAATCTCATCAAAGAGGAACTGCCCGAACATTTGCACGCCAGATATGTGACAATCTACCAGTCTGCGAAACCATTAGAGATTCCAAAAATTTTTGATGAAAGCTATTTCGACATTTCTGTGATTGGACATTTACGGGAGGAAAAAGATCCCTTTCGCTCGGCCCTTGCTTCCGGGTATCTCCCTGAATCGTCCCGAATTCGGATCTCTCACTATGGCAAGGCAACTAGTGATCAATGGGCGAATGAGGCCCGCGAACTTGTCGCCCGTCTGCCGCGTTATCGCTGGCTAGACGAAGTCTCCCGTGAGGAAATCCCGGAGGTCTATGCTCGCAGCCGGGCCATGGTCATCAGTTCCGTCCAGGAAGGCGGCGCCAATGTGGTATCGGAGGCTCTGGTTGCCGATGTACCCATCATCGCATCGGATATTGAAGGAAACACAGGGCTCATGGGTGACGACTATGAAGGCTATTATCCCGTCGGTAATGAGAAGGCGCTTGCCCAACTCCTTGGGAAAATTGAAACCAATCCTGATTTCTATGAATCGCTGCAAATCTACTGTCGGGATCGCGCCCGGGAATTTACCCCGCAACGAGAACAACGGGCCATTGCTGAGCTGGTAAATCGCATTACGGCTTAGAAACTCTATCGCTTTCCTGACGGCTTTCCCTGTGCGCTTCAGATCGCCCCTGAATTTGGAGACCGTAATCTTGTTTACGACAGGAGGGTCACCGGTTCGAGATGATTGCTCTCAGGCATGACACGGCCGATAATCGCTGCTTTTTCATAGCCCATTTCATGAAGATCATCCAAACATCTGTCAGCGGAAGAATCGGGAATACTGGCCAACAAACCCCCGGATGTCTGGGGATCGAAAACGAGAGGATAACGTTCGTTCTCGACCGCCTCCTCCATATTTCTGATAGCCCGGCGCAGCCGGATATTCGCTGGCTGCAAGGTACTCAGGATACCCATTCGCACGGTCTCGAGAGCGCCGTCCATTATCGGCAGTTTTTCCATGTCGATTTCAATATCGACCTTCGACGGGCGGATCATCTCAACCATGTGGCCCAGAAGACCAAATCCGGTAATATCCGTACACGCGGTCGCCGCATGTGCATAAAGGCACTGAGATGCTTTCCGGTTCGATTTCACCATCTCCTGCAGCGCCGCCTGTACCCAGCGCCCCCGCGCCTTTTGTTGCATATCGGCGGCAAACAGGGTTCCGGTTCCCAGAGGCTTCGTGAGAATGAGGACATTCCCCGGTTGCATGCCACCTTTGCGTAAAATCTGATTACGATCCGCAAAGCCATTGACCGAGAATCCGAGCGCAAGCTCCGCGCCTTCGCTGGTATGCCCGCCGACAAGGGTCGCCTTGGCATCGTTCAGAATTTCCATGGCACCGGCCATGAGCTGTGAAATCGTTTCCTCCACCTTGGCTTCTATGCCGTAAGGTATGGTGGCGATGGCCAGGGCTGACTGGGGTTCAGCGCCCATGGCAAACAAATCGCTGAGGCTGTGATTGGCCGCAACCTTTCCGAAAATATAAGGATCTTCGATAAACGACCGGAAATAGTCAACGGAATGGACCATCACCTTGCCCGGCGGAACTTCGACAACCGCGGCGTCATCCGGATCGTTGATGCCGATGAGAATATCGGAGCGGGTGACCGGTTCCAGTTCCGACAGGGCCCGCTCCAGTACATTAGCCCCAACTTTCGCACCACATCCACCACAACGCATAGCGATTGCGGAAATCTCCTTGATCGTATCCCGGTCCGCCAAATTCGGATCGATATCGGACTTTGTCTCGTCCTCCATTTCCGGGAGAACACTGTATTTTGTCATCCAGCGACGATC
>JBPCWG010000414.1:0-3406 GCA_051009705.1 Methyloligellaceae bacterium
AGACTTACAATCAGTAAAACGGCTGTGTTGACTTCAAACAACGAAATGATCTCGCTTATTGTTGGAGAGAATCAAGTGGAGGTGTTCCCGTCCACTTCAGAATTCAGTAATTCCGGCCTAAAGACATCGATATAGGCCATCACCAGATAGTTTATCATCGCCAGCCCACTGCCAAAGAGTACGGTCCAGCGTGCCGGCCAGGATGGAACCCGGAGCGCCCCTTCGCCTTCATATTCACCGGTCATGAATGACAGGACGCTTTCTTCCCAACCGCCTGTGATTATCATCAGGAAGAATGCAGCACCCAGGAGATAACCGATTGCCAGCAAGATTCGCTGTACGATGTCGGGCAGATGGACGACCAGGAAATCCGCCTTGAGCATGGAGCGCGAGCGAATTGCATAGCCTGCCTGCAGAAATACGACGATGACAATTGAGGTCGCGACTATTTCGGCGGTTCCATAAATCGGTGAGTCGAAAACCGTCCGTCCAATGATGTTGCCCATGACCAGAAACGCCAGTCCAAAGGCCCACGCTGCTGCGGCGACCATCAGTATTTTGGACACACGGTCACTGAAAGTAATAAGCGACAATTATCCACTCCATTGGCTGGTTAGATTTTACAGGTGGGTAAATTGAATTGCCGGATGAAGTTGGACTCTACGTCTTTTCATCCGGCAATCTAGCTTCTAAACGCGGTTGTCTACATCCCAGTTTATTTTACGACGTATCGAACCGGCCACTTGTAACCGACTTCTTCAGCTGCATCGAGCGTCGCGTTCAGGATCGCCTTGGCAGGATAGCCTTTACCCTCAAGTTCATCAGCGATTTTTTGCGGCCAATGCGCAAGCTTCTGTGCCCATTCCAGACGGACGGCAGCCGGCAGATCGCTAACCGTGATGTTTTTTCGCAGCCAATCCATGTCTTTTTCATAACCGGCTTTGTTGAAAGTACCGGTTTGCACTTCATAGCGGGCGGCCACTTCTTTGAAGATTGGTTTGACTTCTTCCGGCAGGCTATTCCAGAAACGGTTGTTCACGTTCAGTGCGTGCCAGGTAATGGAACCAAAACCGATCGTCGTATAATATTTGCCGACTTCATGAAGTTTGAAAACCGGTCCCCATGCACTTGGGAACATAATGCCACCTTCAGCAACACCGGTTTTGATCTTCTGATACCATCCAGGCAGTCCGTCAGTCACGGGAATGATGCCGATATTGGCTTCTTTCATCCAGTTCAGATTGAGACCGGCGCCAAGAATTTTGTGGCCCTTGAGATCGGAGACTTTCTTCCAGGGGAAGTTAGTGCCGATATTGTATCCACCATCGCCAATGCGCGCGAGCATGGTCTGGTTAAATTTCTGGAAATCTTTTTCCAGGATCGGAAACTGCTTATAGACTTTGGAAGCGATGGCGACACTCTGCACCGGATCCATTGTGCCGAAAGGCAGCATGATCTGGAATGCATGCATCGGTAGTTTCGATGCCTCGAAGCAGAAACAGAACCCACCGATATCGAGCACGCCGTTCTGAATGCCTTCAAAAGTATCGAAAACCTTGGTGATTGAACCGCTGTAGCCTTCGATGAAATTCACCTTGTGCTCGGTTTTGGATTCAATCGCCTTTTTAAGTTCGGGCTGAAAGAAATTTTTCATGAGACCCGCGTAGACGACGGTCGGCGGATGGCCGGAACCGATCCGGATCGTGATGGTTTTAGAAGACGCAACCTGTGTACCACCGACAATAAATGCCAACGCTGCAGCACTTAACGCAGAGGTTCGAAAAAGTGAACGTATTTTCATAAGTTCCTCCCAATTGTTTCTATGGAGCAATCTCACTCGGAATACCCCGAAAAGTATTGCCCTGGCGAACGTAGTTTTGGTCCCTTGGCGGGTCAGAATGCGCTTCGATTAAGGTTAATCTGACGAACAACTGTAATCACCGACGCAACATGCCCATGCAAGCATACTCTTGGAGCGGGAGCAGTTAAAGAAAAAATCGATATTCTTGAGTAAAATCGCTTAATTTAAGAAATATTCGATGGCCTAATTCATTTTAGGTTACAACGATTTCATGCTCGTTGCTTTTTGAGAAGACGGTATTTGACCCTATAAAACAAGGACCTTTTCGAAATGACATACGGATGAATACAACCGTTGACACTGTTGACCGGTTCATCGACAGGGATAAAAAATTAATTTATGCATTAATCATGATTTTCTTGGCACAGTCCTCGCAGGATCATAAAAATTTGATAGTGCGAAATGTCTTGCATGAATAGAGGCGAATCCTGGATGCACTCCATAACGATAGACCTGTTCAAAAAAGGACTGGGTAAACTTGCTGGGGCGGTGACGATTGTCGCTGCTGGAAACGGACAGGAACGGATGGGATTGACGGCAACCTCCGTATGCTCTCTTTCGGCCGAACCGCCCAGAATTCTTGCTTGCGTCAACCTCAAAGGACAGACTTTTGCCACCACTGCGGCGACACGTTCCGTCAGTGTCAATATTCTTGCCGAGAACCAGAAACAGGTCGCCCAGCGATTTGCCGGTCTGTGGGGCGATGAACAGTCCGATCCATTTAAAATTGGCCAATGGACGACGGGAACAACGGGGGCACCGGTGCTGACAGGGGCAATTGCCTCCCTTGACTGCAAAGTCGATGAAATGCTTGTTCTGCAAACCCATGCAATCCTGATCTGCGAAATCAAGCACATCGAGGTTGGAGACTCATCACTTTCGCCGCTTCTCTATCTCAATGGCGCATTCGGCAAATTCGAGAGCACCGACTAACGACGGGCTCTGTCCTCTACGGTCATAGAGACAAGGCGCTTCATGTCGAAGTCTCGCAACCGAACATTCAAAACAACTGCATGCGATAGAAGGCTCATCAGACGATAAGTGGTTTCCGGACGTGCCGCGTTCCTGTCAGCAAGTATGATGGGAAATCGAATGGCGATATCGACCCGCGTTTCCTGGCTTGTTGTTCCGGTGGAGGTTGCCCGGGATGATCGCACGTTCATGCAATGGCCCCCGCAAATCCCCATGTCCATCCGGAAAAAGGCTTTATTGAACTGCTGCAACGGACCATCGCCAGAATTGCCAATACGATTGTGCAATACGAACCCGTCATCCTTCTTTCATCTGCCAGAGATCACAGGCACATCCGAATGTTGATGCTCTGGGAGAAATCGGCGGCGGCATCCATTACGCCACACAACAAATCCCCGCGGTCTGACCAGTCCGCGGGAAACTGTGTTGCCTAGTGCCCTTCGTGTAGTTTAGCCAGAGGCGGGCCTTTCAGCTCCCAATTATGTTTTGCAAACAGCGGCGCAATAATTGCGGGATCCGGTGGACCGTCAAATCCGCGAATAATCGGACTGAATTCTTCAAAAAACAGATCCG
>JBPCWG010000415.1:0-3885 GCA_051009705.1 Methyloligellaceae bacterium
TGTTGAGAGCCTGCAGGGGCCCGGATCTAATTGTACTGTCTGAACGATTTATTTATGACTGTTTGAGCTTGTCGGATTGTCGAGAACCACTGTAGCGCAGGAGAATAAAATAATTGTGCGGTATCAACAAATTGCAGACGTACAACGCACCTGTGGGGCCTGTACCCTCATGGACGAGCCTTTTAACTCCTGATGAATCCCGGATCCGTCACCCGACAATCTTGTGAATCGGTCCGGAAATCTCACCCGGGCTACGGTCAATCAATTCCACAAGGATGCCGTTGGGGTCTTCAACGAAGACCTGATACATCAACGGGTCCTTAACCAGCCGGTCCCAGTAGGGAATGTCGGCACCGGCGAGGCGGTCAACGACCTTGCGGGCCTCAGTGCAGGCCAGGGCTATGTGGTTGTCTCCGCCGGAATCTGTCAGGGTTTCCCTTTGCGCCTCACCACCATTCCCGGATGCGTTCGTATCTTCGACCAGATGAATAATGGGACGATCCCCCGCATAGAGCCAGTAGCCCTTGGTATCGAAGGCGGTCGGGCGAAACCCATTTTCCAGGCCTAACAGGTCTTCATAGAAATGCCGTGTGTCTTCAAGTCTGGAAGTACGAATTCCGCGATGGTCCAGTGCGATAACGGTCATGAGTTCCTCCGGTCAGAATGGAAGGCTAGAAATGTGACATTTAATTCCCCGCGTGACAACTCCCTGCCCGCAATGTCACGCACTGAGGCGCAAACAGGTTTGCCGGCAAAATCCCCTATTGTCCCGCTAGGCCAATAAACGCGACAATCCATCAACGACAATGAGTTTCAATGCGAGGGCGACTAAGACAATTCTAAAAGCCATCAAAAAATATTTTTCATTCAGATTGCTGAGAACAGATTTCCCGACCCGGGTTCCGATCACGGCCGCCGGGATCATGCACAGCATCGTCGGGCCGAATTCGATAAAGCTGAAACCAACCAGAGTAAAACCGGCAATTTTTAAAAGATTGCCAATAAAACCGAAAAATCCCAACGTGCCGACAACCTGTTCCTTGCTGAGATCATTTCTGATGACCAATACGCCGAGAACAGGCGCAATAACGCCGACAATCATGTTCAGAACACCGGTGATAAATCCCACGGGCACAAAGGCCCACAATGGCAGATCTTTCTGGCGAAGATTTTTAAGATGCCGGGTGACCAGTGAAACCAGGACAAAAATTCCGATCAGAATCTGGATAATTTCAGTTGCCAGTCCCTGGAACAAAAGCAATCCGACAACGACTCCAAAAGGCATGAGGGCAGCAAACCGAATAATTATCGGCCAGGACATGTGTTTCCGGAACAGCCACACCCGCATCGTATTCGAAGCCAGTTGCACGGCACCATGAACCGGGATGGCTGCCGCCGGAGGTATGATTTGCAGCATCAGGGCGATAAGGGCCGTTCCACCGCCTGCTCCGACAACGGCCGTCAAGGCGGACGTGCAGAATGCCGCGGCAGACAGGAAAGCAATTTCAAATACAGACATACGGGATTTCTGTCGGGAACTTCTGAGACCGGGAAATTTCCGTTTTCGGGAGACGAAATCTCAATCGACAGAAGGATGTCGAGAAAGTCAATATCTGCCAGCGACATATCTTCCGATATCCCTGTCGATTTGCGGAAATTGGCGTCATCGCGCCGCGGAATCATAGAGAGATCGTATTTGATAGTGCCCACAACAGTATTTGATAGAGGCCATAGCAACTGGCAGTTTGCCTGCCCCACCTACAAGCCAAATAAATTTATAAACGGATACAACATAAGTTGAATGATTTTACATTTATATTATTATTGTTCGTTCTTAACGCATGGGCCATTGACTATTCCCCAGGCCGCTCACACCACAAAGAGAACAAATAGCGGAGAGAAACGTCGTGACAGGTTTAAATCAGGAACAAGTCGACCGATACAGATCCGATGGATATTTATATCCGTTCGATGCCATGGGACCGGAAGATGTCCACCGCTATCGGCAGAATTTGTCGGAAGCCGAAGACAGGCTGGGTGGACCGATCATGAGTTTACCGGGCAAGTATCGACACAATATGCATCTGCAGTGTGGCTGGCTCGATGAACTCATCCGTAAAGACGCCATTCTGGATGTGATCGAAAGCCTCGTCGGTGAAAATATTATTCTCTATACCAGCCGTATGTTCATAAAAGAAGCGAACACGGAAGGGTTTGCGGCCTGGCATCAGGATTCGTCCTATTTTGGACTCCGACCCTATGACCATGTCACGGCCTGGGTGGCCCTATCAGATGTAACCCTGGAAAGCGGTCCTCTGGAGTTCGCGAAAGGCAGCCATATTCGCGGACAACTGGCTCAGAAAAGTAATATTGCAAAAGGCAGCGTCAACACGGCGGGCCAGGCCATCGTCGAATGGTTCGATCAATCGCAGACAGAAATTGGCGTCCTCAAACCCGGCCAGTTTTCCCTGCATCACACCTGCTGCGTACACCAGTCCGGCGCAAATCGGTCCAGCGAACCGCGTATCGGTATTGCCCTGAGTTTTATTTCAACCCGAACGCAGAATATCGGCTCGGTCCGGATGCCCGCGACACTTGTACGCGGCCAGGACGAGTTTGGTCATTTTGATCTGCAACCGCCCCCCGAAACCGACTTCGGCCCAGAAGAGACGGCGCGCCATGACAGCTCACACGCCCTTTACCTGACGAATTTCAATGAACAGCTGGAATTACACGAGGCGCACTATACGGCGGCCTGAAACAGAGCTAAGGCGCCAGGCTTTTCCTGAAGTCCGGCGCGTCTTTGAAGCAGTCAAATCCGCCATTGCTCAGGATGTCATTGGTTGCGTTTAGAAAGCCACCAATGGCTGTGCGCGCCAAGGCGCCGCCGAGACTGATGCGGACGCCTCCAGCTTTCTCAATTCCGGCGACCGAAAGCCCCGGCCGAGCCAATATGTTAACGGGCTTGCTCAAGGCCGCGCAGACAAGTGCCACTTCTTCATGGGTCTTCAGGCCCGGAGCATAGAGCACATCTGCACCGGCCTTTTCAAACATCTGCAACCGCAGGATCGTATCGTCCAGATCCGGACGATTGCGGATCAGGTTTTCGGCGCGGGCCGTCAGCGTGAAAGGAAAATCCAGGGACCGTGCCACCTCGACCGCCGCCTGCACCCGTTCTGTAGCATGATCAATGGCGAAAATTTCGTCTGTGTCGGGACCGGACCAATCCTCTATGGAACCACCGACCGCCCCGGCCTCGCCAGTCATACGGATCAATTCCGCAGCTTCAAGGGGATCGTCAGAGAAACAGTTTTCCAGGTCGACGGACAAAGGCAATGGCGTCGCCTGCACTAGGTCTCGAACATGTGTCAGAACCTCGTCGCGGGATACGCGTCCGTCCACGCGCCCGAGCGTAAAGGCAAATCCCGAACTCGTTGTTGCCAGGGCTTCGAAGCCTTGCGCGGCCAGGGCCCTGGCGGACCCCACATCCCAGGGATTGGGAATCACAAAGGCGCGTCCCCTTTGATGGAGATTCCTGAAAATGTTACCGAGTTCCGCCTGTTTCAATGTCAATTCAAATCACCCTTTATTGCCGCGATTAATCGCCGAGGTTACCAGCCTATCATTAATTCTGCCGGTTTCAAACACAGCCACACGGTCAGACGTTCAGAAGTTGAGGCTGAATTTAGTCGGGCTGCATTCGACTAAATCGAAGCCGGTCAATCATGTATCCGCATTCTCCGGAGGAACGTTTTACAGACGCATCTGCGCCTTCAAATATTGACACAGTTAAGTGAGAATGGCCTTCCCCGTGAAGACGAAGCCAGATTAATCGCCTACAATTCTCATATAGGTTAGTGCGACCATAGTGGTAAACGGATCATG
>JBPCWG010000416.1:0-2703 GCA_051009705.1 Methyloligellaceae bacterium
ATGAAAAGTATATGGGACTCGCAGATGCTGATGGTTACAATCTCCTGTTTGGAAACATGGGCCCGGAAGTTTTAAATTGGGTGGTGAAGCCACCGAGCTTTGATCTCTCCAAGTTCATGTACTTCGCCCAGGTGGATTCGGATCCGGGAATTTTGTTCGTCAGCCGCAAAAGCAAATTTAAAACCATCGACGACATCATTGCTGAAGGCAAGAAGCGAACCCTGAACGTGGGGGTCAGCCGGTTGGCCCATCCAGCGACACTTGGAGCATTGGCTCTTGCCCGGCATTCCGGTGCAAAGTTCAATCCGATTCCACTATCCGGCGGAAAAAATACCCGTGCCGGTGTCGCAACGGGTGAAATGGATCTCGGGGCACTTCCTTCCGGCGGTATTGTCAATCGGCCCAAAAGCTTCAAGGTTGTGTTGATGATGTCCCACAAGAATCCGCTGCCTGGAAGATCAGACAACGCCCCGACAATGAACCAGCATTTCGGTATGAATATGCCGTCACTCGTCGCAGGTGCGCGGGCCTTTGGAGTCAAAAAGGAAGTTATTGAAAAGCATCCTGACAGATTCAAGATTCTCGAGGATACCCTGAAGACGGTTTACGGCGATCCGGCTTACAAGACGGCTTATGAAAAAACCAAGGCACCCTGGGAATATATCGGTTATGGTGGACCGGATGTTTGCGCAAAATATGCGGCGGACATCACGGCGATCGGAAAAGAATTTAAAGATCTGCTGTCTGGAAAATCCTGAGCAGAGATTAAGTAATTCCACACGTGATTTCCGGGCAGCTCGCATTCGAACTGAGCTGTCCGGACAGTAATGTCCGATTCAGCTAAACAGATTTGACTCGAGGAGCGCGACTTATGTCTGATTCCGTTTCAGACAAGTCTTCAGACAAGCGATCGATAGGTGGCGAACTGGTTATTCCCATCGCCGCCTTGCTGTTCACCCTCTACTATTTCTACACGATTTACGATACGCCGTGGACGGCCCAGGTCAGTGCCGTGTTTGTCGGTTCTATACTTCTGGCCCTTATATTCGTTTATTTCGCCAAAGTATTTGTTCAGCGCAAACAGCAGGAAGTGGACTTCAAAATGGGCGCGCTTGTTGAGCCTGTTTCCTATATTCCAAAGCGGCTTCTTCTGTTCCTCCTCACAGTTCTATTTGTCTGGACGGTTGATTGGCTCGGCTTCACAATTACGGTTTTTCTCTTTCTGATGGCCTCCATGTTTGTATTGGGTGACGGAAAACGGCCAATTCTTGTCACGATCCTCTCGACCTTATTGTCCGTCGGCGGATATCTCCTGTTTATCGTTGCCTTCAAGACCCGGTTTCCCAAAGGTCCGTTCGAACATCTGATCGAAAGACTATTTTGATATGGAATTCGATCTTCAGTTTTACGGAGAAATGTTCTGGCGCACACTCGCCTTCTGGTGGATCATCATTCCCGCCATTCTCCTCGGGTTGATCGTCGGAGCCATCCCCGGGTTCAGCGCCGCGAATACGATCATCATTTTGCTGCCATTGACTTTGGCGCTTGAACCCGAGCTGGGTTTGACATTTATGGTGGCGCTTTATGCCTCTTCCCGTATGGGGGCGGGCATACCCGCTATCCTTGTCAACATTCCGGGAACTGCCGGTGCCGCAGCAACTCCGCTCGATGGTTATCCCATGACCAAACAGGGGCGTGGGCAACAGGCGCTGGCCATGTCATTCGTGGCTTCTATTGCCGGCGGTCTGCTAACGACGATATTAGCGCTGATTGCCATGCCTTGGCTTTCGCAAGTGGCCTTCTATCTGCACAGCGTCGAAATGATTGTCATTATGTTGCTAGGCATTTCTCTCATAGCCAGCATTGCAGCCAAAGATACGCTGAAAGGCCTCATTGCCGGATTCTTCGGTCTGATGCTCGGTTTCATTGGCGCTGATGTCGTTTACGAAACACCGCGGGGAACATTCGGATTTCTGGAGCTCTACGACAAGGTTCCCCTCGTCCCGGCGCTCGTCGGTCTGTTTGCGATTTCAGAAGCGTTTGTCGTTATTGAACGGGAAACGATTTTGTCAAAGCAGGGCCAGGAAGCCATGCGCGAGTCGAACTGGTCACAAACAATCGAAGGAGCAAAAATTGCGCTGTCCAAGTGGTGGCACATTATATGGACCAGCATTGTTGGCCTGGTCATCGGCGTTGTTCCTGGTGCCGGTGCCGCGATTGCCTCATTCGTCGCTTATCAGCAGTCGAAAACTTACTCGAAAACTCCCGAGCTTTATGGAACCGGACATGTCGAGGGGTTGATCGCACCGGAGTCCGCCAACAATGGTGTCACGTCCGGAACTCTCGTCCCGCTCCTTGTAATCGGTATTCCCGGTGGCGCTACCGCGGCCATTATGCTGGTCGTACTGCAGTTTCACGGTGTTACCGTGGGACCGGACCTCTTCCTGACGAGCCCGGAACTTGCGTTTGGACCTTTTATGGCCATGGCCATAACCTATGCGCTTATGATCGTAAGTGTTTTGCCCCTTGCGCGCTACATGTCGCGAATTACGGTCGTCTCCACAACTTATATGGCACCGATCATAATTTCATTCACGCTGGTCGGGTCTTTTGTTCCCCGGGCTTACCAGTTTGATATGGGACTGGCGCTGGTCTTTGGCATCATCGGCTATGTGGCGAGGAAAACCGGCTACCACGTGGCGG
>JBPCWG010000417.1:0-3660 GCA_051009705.1 Methyloligellaceae bacterium
GATCGGGATCGAAGCCGCCATTGACCAGGGGTGGAGTAAATGGCTCGGCCAACAGGGAAGTTTTGTCGGCATGAGCAGTTTCGGAGCTTCCGCTCCGGCCGGCGCACTTTTCGAACATTTTAACATCACTGTGACCGAGATTGTTGACCGCGTCCGCAAGACACTGGAAGGATGAGCGGAATTGGACGAAATTAATTTTTCCGGAGGTCAACTACCGATGCACCGCCTGCTGAAGGCGGATAAAAATCTGCGAGGCTGATCAAAAGGCGGAGTGGATTAAACATGTTGGCACGATTAAGCGAGCGGGAACAAGAATTCATATGGACTTGAGCAAACTTAAATCCATTGAAACGGTAGAGGTTGCCGGCAAACGTGTCCTGGTGCGAGCGGATCTGAATGTCCCGATGCGCGACTGCAAGGTCAGCGATGATACGCGACTTGTACGTCTTTTACCGACACTCGAAAATTTAAGGAAAAGAGGGGCGGTAGTGCTTCTGGTCTCCCATTTCGGACGCCCCAAAGGCCAGATCAAACCTGAGTTTACGCTGCAACCTGTTGCGGCGCATCTCCGCGAACTTGCTACCGATACGGACGTTGAATTTATCGAAACGTGGGACGTCGCCGAACTCCAGAAACGACTGGCTGATCGCCCTGCGGGATCGGTTACTGTCCTGGAGAACCTGCGATTTGATCCGGGCGAAGAAGCCAACGCGCCGGATTTCGTCAAAAAAATAAGTTCCGTTGCGGACATTTACGTCAATGATGCGTTTTCCGCTTCTCACCGGGCACATGCGTCTATTGCCGGCATACCCGATCATCTGCCCGCCTTTGCCGGACCCTTGCTCATGGCAGAAATCAATGCTCTGCAAAGCGCGCTGGGGCAGCCGAAACGACCTGTTGCGGCTTTGGTTGGCGGTGCCAAGGTTTCCACAAAAATTCCGGTTCTCTCTCATCTGATGGAAAAAGTTGACGTCCTGATTATCGGCGGTGGCATGGCCAACACGTTCCTGTTTGCCAAGGGTTACGAAGTTGGGACGTCCCTCTGTGAGAAGGATTTCAAGGACACGGCTTTGGAAATTCTCACACGCGCCGAGCAACTTAAGACCCGCATCGTGCTTCCGTCCGATGTGGTCGTTGCCGAAGCATTTGCGGAAGGCAGTCAGCATGCGGTCTGTGATAGTGCCGATGCGCCGGACGACAAGATGATCCTGGATGTTGGTCCCCAATCACTCGCCTTGCTCACCGGCCTGCTTTCGGACTGTGAAACCATTCTATGGAACGGGCCGCTAGGCGCTTTTGAAATCACACCTTTCGGTGAGGGAACAATCCAGTTTGCCAGGGAAGTCGCCAGGCAGACCCGGGAACGGGGCCTTATCTCCGTTGCCGGCGGCGGTGATACTGTGGCGGCCCTGAATGCGGCCGGAGTTACCGACCAGTTCAGCTATGTTTCAACCGCGGGTGGCGCCTTTCTCGAATGGCTTGAGGGGCGGGAACTGCCCGGAATTGTCGCTCTGATCCGGAACTGACAAGTCTGATTTGCAACCAAAGGTTTTTTCCATGTCCCGAGAAATAATCATTTCCCCTTCGATCCTGTCGGCGGACTTTGCGCGTCTGGGCAGCGACATCCAGGATATCGACCAGGCCGGTTGTGACTGGGTGCACGTGGATGTCATGGATGGTCATTTTGTTCCTAATATCACGATCGGGCCGGATATTGTCCGGGCAATCCGACCGTACACAAACAAGGTTCTGGATGTTCATCTGATGATAGCTCCTGCAGATCCCTATCTCGAGGCCTTTGCGGAGGCGGGATCGGATATCATTACCGTTCACGCGGAAGCAGGACCGCATCTCGACCGCAGTCTTCAAGCCATCCGCGCCTTGGGTAAAAAAGCCGGGGTATCCCTCAATCCGTCTACTCCGGAAAGTGTTCTCTCCTATGTCCTGGACAAGCTTGACCTCATCCTGGTTATGACCGTAAATCCGGGTTTTGGCGGTCAGATATTTATTCCCGAGATGTGCGACAAGATCAGCCGTATCAGGGAAATGATTGGAACGCGGAACATCGATATTCAGGTCGATGGCGGCATTAAACCGGAAACAGCGGGTCTCGTAAGTGCCGCCGGTGCCAATGTGCTCGTTGCCGGTTCGGCAGTGTTCCGGGATGGCAAATTTGCGGAAAACATCAATGCCATCCGCAAAGCCGCCCAATCAGCTGTCGCCGGTTAGAGAACGAATTGCACACTTTGAGGTCCGGATCTGGGTGGCGCAATGGCGTTTGCCACAAAATTCAGTAACACAATATTAGTGTTCAATCCTCAACGGGCTCGCAAGATTAACTGGAATAGGGTACATTGCGTTATTTGCAGAGGCTTGCAAACTATGTGTAGATTGGACGCATGAAACAGCAGCAGCGACGATTGATAAATGTCATCTTTGGGCGATTGGTCCTCCTCGTTATTTTTGCTGTCCCGATGACCCCTCTGCAGGCTGCCGCATCCCCTGAATGTAAAGATACAAGGGGTCTGGAAATACTGCCGTACCAGCTTTCCGAAAGTGAAGGTTTGCGTTACCGGATAAACAAGCGCCTGGGAAAAACCCGGGGACAGGCGCGGCGGGGTCAGGATGTGATCGTCGATCCGGAACGGGGCAATTGCCTTGCCTGTCACCAGATAAGTGTCCTTGAAAAACTGGCGGATTCTGAAAATCCTGCAGCCAAACTCAGGTTCGGTTATCAGGGGACGGTCGGCGCCACACTGGACGGCGTCGGAACCAAATATTCGACCGGCGAGCTCAGATTGATTTTAGTTGATCCCAAACAGGCTTTCCCGGACCGGGATATCGCCATGCCTTCCTATTACCAGAAAGATAATCTGGTTGACGTGACACCGTCCTGTCAGGGACGGCCGCTGCTTTCGGCCCGGGATATCGAAGATGTGGTGGCTTATCTGGCAAGCCTGAAAGAGGAAATAAAGAGGCAATGAGAGTGCGGAGAAACGAGCGGATAAAGTTCGCAGTCCAGTCTTGCCTGGGAGTGTGTTCCCTCTTGATTACCTTGATTATTGTGCTGCCTGCAGGTCTCCTGGCCCAGGACAAAAAGAATCCCGGATTGGAAGCGGTCAAACCGGCGAGCGAGAAACATCCCCTCGCGGAATTGTTTTCCGGCTACAAATACCTCTCGGAAGAAGTACGCGCGATGCAGGATTCGGATATCGCAAATCCCGGAATGGCCTGGTACACGCTCGGCGAAGAACTGTGGAACAAGCCGGACGGAACCCAGAAGAAGGCTTGTTCCGACTGCCATAACGAGGCCAAGGCATCCATGCGCGGTGTCGCCGCCCGATATCCCGTCTACGACCGGCTGACCAAAAAAATGGTCAATATGGAACAGCGGATCAACCATTGCCGGGCGAAATTCATGAAAGCGGAACCCCTGGCAGCGGAGTCCGATGAACTGGTGGGACTGTCTATATATGTCCGGGGAAATTCCCGGGGTATCCCGATGAAGCCTCGTATCGAGGGCCCTGCGCGTGCGGCTTATGAAAAGGGGGCGGCCTATTACAATCAGCGCCGCGGCCAGATGAATCTTTCCTGCGCCAACTGTCACGATCAGAGTTTCGGAAAAAAAGTCCGGGCGACGGTACTCAGCCAGGGGCAGTC
>JBPCWG010000418.1:0-3147 GCA_051009705.1 Methyloligellaceae bacterium
TTCACTTGATGTCTGTTTTTGGCTTTTGGCGGACATGAGAAATCCAACTCATCGTGCGCATCTTTTGACGGTACAGTTGGCGCGAACTTTCACCTAGTATTTGTCGACTTATAATTTTTTGCGGACACTGAATTGCGATGACATTGGGTCCGTGAATGGAGCGTAAAGTTAGTTCTACAAATTGAATTCGTCTCCCACGACAGCAAGCCATCGTTGCCGAACAAAATTTAGCAATTTCCCCAACAATTCCAACAAAACAACAGGCGGCTCAGACACTCCGATTGTGTCTGAAAATTTTGTTGACTCCAGATCATATTATTTATAACGTATCATATATCAATACAATGTATCGCTATACAAAACATAAAAGTTTAAGATATAGTGAGGAGTTAGACGGATGCATGTACCGGTAGCCATAATTGGAGCAGGTCCATCGGGATCACTATTGGCCTGGATTTTACGCTTACATGGAATTGAGAGTTTGGTTCTGGAGGCACGAAGTCGGGAATATGTTGAAAGCCGAATTCGTGCCGGCGTGATGGAGAAAAACTCGGTCGAGATTCTCGTCAAGGCCGGTGTCGGCGAAAGATTGAAAAATGAATGTATGTATCACCCGGGGGTGACCATTGGTTATAAAAATCAGCACTATTATCTTGATTTCGACAAGCTGATCGGGTGCGGAGTAACAGTTTATGGTCAACAGGAAGTCACCAAGGATCTGCTGGGAGCACTTGCTTCAGAAAATCACAATGTACTCTATGAGGCATCATGTTCCTCAATAGAAGATATTGAGAGTAATCGTCCCAAAATCAAATATACCCATGCGGGGAAAGATGCGGAATTGACGGCCGATTTTGTTATCGGTTGCGACGGTTTTCACGGCCCTTCGCGCAAGGCAATTCCTCCGGAGATCCTGAAAACTCATGAGATGGTTTACCCGTTTGGCTGGTTTGGTATTCTCGCTGAGGCCCCGCCTTCAAATGATGTCGCGCTGTTTTCTCATCACGAGCGGGGATTTGCATTGCTCAGCATGCGCTCGCCGGAAGTCGCGCGACTTTATTTTCAATGCGAACCCGATGAAGATGCCGATCAATGGTCGGACGAACAGATTTGGGATGAGTTGGAAACCCGACTATACGCGCCGAATTGGAAGCTGATACGTGGAAATATTACACAGAAAGACGTGACTCCACTTCGCAGTTTTTTCTCCGAACCTATGCATCACGGAAGCTTGTACCTCGCTGGTGACGCGTCTCATATTGTTCCGCCAACCGGCGCCAAAGGGCTCAACTCAGCCTTCGCTGATGTAAGTGTGCTGTCTGCGGGAATGATTGACCGTTTTAAAAAAGATGATGAAACGATTTTAAACAAGTACACCGAGGTCGCTTCGCGTCGAAATCGGCAGGTTCAGCGGTTTTCCTGGGCAAATACAGCTATGTATCACCGATTTCCAGGTAACGATTCCTTTAACAATCGCATGCAAGAGGCGCAACTCGAGTATTTGCTGTCTGATGAAACAGCTCAGATTTCTTATGCGCAAAACCATACTGGTTTGCCTTTTGAATATTGGCCGGAGTTTTGAAAATGACAGCCCCGGCACCAGAAAATATTGGAAGCCAGAACGTGCACTCAGGCACCAACGTTTGCGCCGGACTGCCAACCCAGGTTTCGCGATGCCTCAAATCCGGCTTCGAGGACTGCATCCACCATACTCTGGGGTGGATTGGCGGGGATGTGCTGAACAGACCCGACGATGGCAATCGCTCCCGCATAAGTAGCATCGTGAAAGAACACCGGAGCCGCAATTGCATTAACAGCGACATAGGCTTCTTCGGGTACAATCGTCCATCCGCGAGCTTTTGCTTTTCGAACCCTTGCATTCAGCTTAGTGGGGTCAGTCATCGTTTTTGGAGTTTCTTTCTCAAATTTGTCGACTCTGACGTAATCCCAATACTCCTCGGGACCAAAAGCCAGCGAGATATGTCCAAGAGAGGTGGAGTTGAGATTGAACGAAGCGCCGGGGCTAAAAGTGAATTGTACAGCTGTCGTGCCCAGGGCAAAGTCGAGAATTGTCATTTTGCCATCGAGGACCGACGCGAAAACAGCAGTTTGGCTAGTCTTATCGCGCAGAGTTTCAAGAGCAGGCCGTATGGCAAGAGAAAGCTCGACATTTTCCCCTACCATCTTGGACAGAAGGAGGAGGCGCATTCCAACCCGGTCTTTTCTCGTCGCCTGATTATGGGTGACATAGCCGAGCTGTCTCAGTGTGTGAAGGTGACGAAAAATTCTCGCCTTGGGAATCGAAAGCTCCCTAGAAATTTCAGTAACCCCCTTTTCGCCATTGCTCTTGGCGAGAGATTCAAGAATGCGCATGGCCAGACCGACCGATTGAATAAACTGTCCATCTTCTTTTTCGGGCACTTCAAATTTCCCTTAAGTAAGAACCAAATCATAGCATTCAAAATAGTATGTCTTTTAAAACAAAACAATGTTTCGTTAAACAATACGTTCTCGCCAATAAGTTTATGCAACGACGGAATAACTCGTTTCAGTGAGGATTGTGTTCCGATCCCGTCAACAGTCTAGAGAAAAGGAGTTAGAAAGTATGACAAAGGATTCCGGTCACTCAGATCATATTCCTGGCACTGTTGTATTTACAGGTCAGAGATCACAAAAGGGTCTCAAGATAAACCGCTTCGCCTATTCCCTGCACAAGGCAGAAAATCGGGAAGCCTACAAGACCGATCCGGAGGAATATATGGATCGCTACGGTTTGTCGGAATGGGAAAAGAAAAAAATCAACGACAAGGATTGGAAAGCCCTGGTCGAGGAAGGTGGCGCAAGTATCTACATGCTTGTGAAGATAGGTACTGTCACCGGCGACGGGCTTGCTTCCTTTGGTGCACAACAACGCGGTGAAACCGTGGAAGAATTCCTTAAAACCCGCAACGTACCGTTGAAAGAGAACACTTAGCAGCAACACAGAATTCGATGAGGATATGAAAATGGGTAAAATAATAGCAGGCGTTGGATCATCTCACGTCCCTTCAGTGGGCATTGCCTTTGACGAAAACCAACAGGAGACACCGGAGTGGCGTCCTCTTTTTGATGGCTATAAACCAGCCAAGGCCTGGCTGAAAGATGCAG
>JBPCWG010000419.1:0-3237 GCA_051009705.1 Methyloligellaceae bacterium
ACAATTTTTCCGATCTCGACCGTTTCCGGGCCGAATGCACCCACGGCAAGGAGCTGGGCATGGATGGCAAAACCCTGATCCATCCGAAGCAGGTTTCTGTCTGCAATGAAACCTTTTCACCCGGTGAAGACGAGATTGCCTGGTCCAGAAAGATCATTGCGGCCTTTGAAGAACCGCAAAACAAAGGCCAGGGCGTCATTTCGGTGGAAGGAAAAATGGTCGAGATCCTGCATCTGGAAATCGCCCGCAAAACCGTAGCCATAGCCGACGCAATCGCGGCTTCTTCCTAGAGGCCGAAACAACAGCAGGCAGGGGAAATTGCATGAAGCTTTATCGATATCTGACCGGACCGGATGACGTTTCCTTTTGTAAGCGTATAAGCGCGGCTTTGAACAAGGGTTGGGAACTGCATGGCAGTCCGACGCTGACTTATGATGCGGACAAGAATCGCGTGGTGTGCGGGCAGGCCATCACAAAGGAAGTCGAGGGTACCTACAGTGACGACACGGTCCTGTCGGATTACTGAGCGCCAACCTGGAGCAGGAGGGTCAAGCCTTGATGAAAACTAACCAGGGTAACTATTTCGAGCAATTTGAGATCGGCCAGAAGTTCGTGCATGCCACGCCGCGGACAGTTACGACCGGCGACGTGGCGCTCTACAATGCCCTCTTCGGTTCCCGCTTTGCCCTTCAATCTTCCGACGAATTCGCCCGAAAGCTCGGCTATCCGCAGGCGCCGGTCGATGATCTGCTCGTGTTTCATATGGTGTTTGGAAAAACGGTGCCGGATATCTCCCTGAATGCGGTTGCCAATCTCGGCTATGCGCAGTGCCGCTTTCTCGAACCCGTTTATCCCGGTGATACCTTGCGCAGCGAATCCGAAGTCATCGGTCTGCGTCAGAATTCCAACGGCAAGTCAGGGATCGTTTATGTGCGCAGTCGCGGTTTCAATCAGAACGACACAGTTGTCCTCGACTATGTGCGCTGGGTCATGGTTCGCAAGGACAATCCGGACGCGCCGGAACCTCCGGCCATTGTTCCCGAACTTGATGAGGCCGTTAGCGTCGATCAGCTGGCTGCGCGTTTTCCCGAAATCAGCGCCGAATCCCTCGATGTGCAACTTTCAGGTTCGCCCTATCGCTGGGGCGACTATCAGGAGGGGGAAATTCTGCGTCACGGGGGTGGTACAACCGTGGAAGAAGCCGAACATCAGATGGCGACACGCCTTTACCAGAATACCGCGCGCGTCCATTTCAATCTCCATGCGCAGAAACATTCCGGATTTCCGGGACGGTTGATTTATGGCGGCCACATCATATCCCTGGCTCGCGCGCAGACATTTGACGGTCTGGGAAATGCCTTTCATGTCGCCGCCATCAATGGCGGGCAGCATGTCGCGCCGACTTATGCCGGCGATACGGTCGTTTCGGCGAGCGAAATTCTGAAATCGGAAGATTTATCCCAACGGTCGGATTTTGGCGCTCTGAGGGTGCGAACTCTGGCTCTCAAGGCTGATGGACTGGATGAATCTTTCAAAGATCTGGAAGAATTAAGACAGCGTAAAACTGTCCTGCTCGATCTCGATTATTGGGTTTTAATTCCGAAATAACCAAATTCCACAGGTAAGGGCTGCCAGGCAAATTTCAGCATGTCGAATTTGACTATTTATGCCTGATTTTCCGGTGAAATCTGTCAAAACTTGGTATGATCGATTGCCGAACCAGCATCACCGCGTTACAAATCTGTTTAAGTCGAATTTGAACGAACATCAGCTTTGAGGATTGATTAAAGATGTCGGACACAAAAGCACCGACGCAAAGGCCGCGATCACCACATTTGCAGATTTACAAACCCATGTTGACGATGATTTTATCTATTGTCCATCGCATAACTGGTGTGGCGCTTTACGTGGGGACCATTCTCTTGACATGGTGGTTGATCGCTGCCGCTTCCGGGCCGGCTTACTATGATTGGGTCAGCGCCTTTTTTGCCACCTTTATCGGCCGTCTGATCCTGTTCGGCTATACCTGGGCCCTCATCCACCACATGTTGGGCGGCATTCGACATTTGATTTGGGATACAGGCCGCGGCTTCGATCTGGATACGGTTGAATTTTCCGCGCGGCTGATCCTGCTGGGATCCATAGGTCTGACAATTCTCGTCTGGGTTCTCGGATACATGTATATGGGGAAAATCTGATCATGAAATTAAGAACACCCCTTTCGAGAGTCCGCGGACTGGGTTCGGCCCGGGAAGGCGTCGAACATTTCTGGATGCAGCGCTTAACGGCGATTGCGAATGTTATTCTGGTCCTGTTTCTGGTCATCAGCCTGGTGACTCATGCCGGAGCCGACCATCAGACGGTCAAGGCTTATCTGTCTTCACCCATGGTTGCGATTATGATGATCCTGGTGATTATTTCCGGGGTCACGCACATGCGGCTGGGGATGCAGGTGGTTATTGAAGATTATATCAGTAAAGATGGCCGACGTATTGCCTTGTTGATTGGCAATAGGTTCTTTTCGCTGTTCATTGGCTTGTCCTCTGTTTTTGCAATTCTCAAACTGAGTTTTGGAGCTTAACGAATGACTACGTCTCAAACGAACGGTCAGGGTTCCGGGTCCGATCAACCAAAACCAGGTATTAACGGTCGCGCCTACCCGATCACGGATCACGTCTATGATGTTGTTGTGGTCGGTGCCGGCGGTGCCGGTTTGCGGGCAACGCTTGGTGCGGCACAGGCGGGTTTGAAAACCGCATGTGTGTCGAAAGTTTTTCCAACGCGATCTCATACCGTGGCGGCTCAGGGCGGCATTGCCGCATCCCTGGGAAATATGGGTCCCGATGACTGGCGCTGGCATATGTTCGATACGGTCAAGGGCGCGGACTGGCTCGGCGACCAGGACTCAATTGAATATCTCTGTCGCAACGCCCCCCAAGCCGTTTACGAGCTGGAGCACTTCGGCATGCCGTTCTCACGCACCGAGGACGGTGAGATTTATCAGCGGCCCTTCGGCGGTATGTCCACCGAATATGGGGAAGGACCCCCGGCACAACGCACTTGCGCCGCTGCTGACCGCACGGGTCATGCCATGTTGCACACGCTTTACGGTCAGTCGCTCAGCCACTCGGCGGAGTTCTACATCGAGTATTTCGCCCTCGATCTGATTATGGATGAGGAAGGGGCCTGCAAGGGGCTCATGGCCATGAACCTTGAAGATGGTTCCATGCATCGTTT
>JBPCWG010000420.1:0-6865 GCA_051009705.1 Methyloligellaceae bacterium
AAAGGGTCAAACCGCTGCTTCCCTATCTGCAGGAAGAAACTCCGAACAATTTCGATATTCACCTGGAGGTCAGCCTTTCAATACCGTCAGGTGAACCCCAGACCATCAGCCGGACCAATTACAAATATATGTACTATTCCTCGGCGCTGCAGCTTGTGCATCACGCCTCGTCCGGGTGTGCGATGGAAACCGGAGACCTATTGGGATCGGGCACCATCTCCGGACCTACCCCGGACAGCTTTGGGTCCCTGCTTGAGCTCTCATGGAACGGCAAGGAACCTCTGCAGATTAATGGGCAAAGCAGGAGCTTTCTCGAAGATGGTGATTCCGTCGACATTACGGGCTGGTGTTCCGGGGACTATCGAATTGGCTTCGGCCATTGTCAGGGACAAATTCTCCCGGCCGTCAATCTCTGAACGTCGTTCCCGTCGCCCTTCTGAATCAATGCACAGAATACTGAAACCCGGGAGATTGAAGAGAACCGAAATTGTCAACTCCGTGCTCGATTGTATTGATCGTGCCAGTTGTTCAGAATGGCGGAGTGGAAGAACAAATAAAATCTATTCGGGAATTAGACCGTCCCAAAAAATTCCCTGAAGTGTGCCAGAATTTCCTGCGGGGATTCTTCCTGCATGTAATGGCCGCAATTCATACCCTGGGTAATCCGAATGTCGCTGGCATAATCGTTCCAAATATCTACAAAAGCTTTTGCCCGTTCCGGTGACTGGCCGCGGGCACCCCAGAGCAACATCAGCGGATTGTCGATTTTTCTGTCCTTGTCAGCCGTATCCATTTCGAAATCAACGGTCGCTGTCGCGCGATAGTCCCGACATGAGCCGGTGATCGTTTTCAGCGTGTAGCAGCGAATGTACTCTTCCATGGCCACATTGGCGAAAAAGTTGATTCCGGTGCCGCCGCGGATCGTCATGCGGCTTTTCAAGAAATACTCCGCGGGAACGGAACTGATCAACCTCTCGGGAAACGGTTCAGGCTGCGCCATGAATCCCCAGTGCCAGGTGCGGATAACCCAATTCTTGGTCGGGTTCGCCCAGACGTAATGATTAGGAATGATATCCATCAGACAGACTTTGCGAACCCGGGCCCCATGATCGAGACACAACCGATGCGCCGTGCGCCCGCCCCTGTCATGGCCGACGAGAAAAAACTCCTTATAGTTGAAATAGTCCATGACATCTAAAAGATCCTCGGCGAGGGACCGGAAGCTGTAGTTGCCGTGGTCTTCACCGGGATCCGGCAAGGAACTGTCGCCATAACCGCGCAGATCAGGAAGGATGACATGGAAATCTCTTGCCAGTTCGGAAGCGACCTTGTGCCAGCAAACATGGTTTTGCGGGTTGCCGTGAACGAGCAACAGAGGTGGACCGGAACCGCCGTGACGCAAACGGATGGTTGCGCCGCGGGTCCGCATATCCAAGTGTTCAAAATCCGGAAACAGGGCCGCGACTTCGGGAGAACCAAATCGGGTTGGATCGCGTTGGTAATCCTCAGTGGCGATTTCGCAAAGCAGGGCCGGTTTATCGTTTACATTTTGCTGCATTTGAGCCTCCCGAGGCGCGAAAATTCCTGAAATTATCTCGCTGTCTGTTGTTTCTTGATTGTGGCTTTTTGTATGCCATCGATTCACAGCCACTGGCAACAATGGCTTCATGCGTGCGACCAATTGGTGCCGCAGGAGTACCTCCGTTGTGGCAAAATACCTGAGATTTCCGGGCCCCGTAGCCATAGCCAATTGAGCCACCACGGCGTTTCAGAAAATAGAGTGAAATCACAACATCCACTAAATCAAATCATATTCAGATAATTACTTATATTTTATAAATATAAAATTACTATTATTTATTTTAATAGAATATTTTTTATTATTAACTTTATTTTCTATAGTATTAATCTTGTGATTATATTAATTCATAAAATATCACAAAGTATATATTTACTGCTCTTAATTCGGAGGAACTGATGAAACTTTGGAACAGCTTGAGTCTGTGGCAGCAGATTCTGGTCGGACTCATTCTGGGTGTAATTGCCGGTCTTTCATTTGGCGAACAGGCGGGTGTCTGGCTCAAACCTTTAGGAACATTATTCATCAGCATGATCAAAATGCTCATCGTGCCGTTGATATTCGTATCCCTTATCTGTGGCATCACATCGATGCAGGATCCCGCACGCATGGGACGGATCGGGCTGAAAGCCTTTTGCATGTTTATATTGACGACGGCCTTCGCCATAACTTTTGGCCTGGTCATCGGCACCATAATGCAACCCGGTGTAGGCTTTGAGATAGCCGGTGCGACAGCACCTCCTGTTAGGGAAAATCCGGGCCCATTGGCGACACTCCTGGGTATTGTACCGACAAATCCGTTTAGTGCCTTTGCGACCGGCAAGGTTTTGCAGATCATCTTTTTCGCCATTTTCGTCGGCGTCTCCATCAACCTGGTAGGGGAGAAGGCCGATCCTCTGAAAAGAATTTTCGATTCCGCTGCAGATGTCATCTACAAAATGACTGCGATTGTCATGGCCTTTGCACCGATCGGTGTCTTTGGTCTAATGGCCTGGGTTGCCGGCAAATTCGGCGTTGACGTCCTGATCAGTTTTTCCAAAATCATTGTCGCGGTGTATCTGGCAGCAATCATTCATGCCGTCGTCGTTCTCGGAGGGCTCGCGGGCATCTTTGGTCGCATGAACCCGTTCCGTTTCTTCAAAGGTATCACCGCTGCCCAGGCCGTCGCCTTTTCGACGACTTCCAGCTCCGGAACCCTGCCGGTTACCATGCGTTGTGTTCAGGAAAATCTCGGAGTTTCGAAGGGTGTGTCGAGTTTTGTCTTACCGCTCGGAGCCACCATCAATATGGACGGTACCGCCATTTATATGGGGGTCGCGGTCCTGTTCGTAGCCCAGGCCATGGGTGTCGATTTGACCATGGCGCAATATACGACCGTCATTCTCACCTCGACTCTGGCTTCGATTGGTACGGCAGGTATCCCAGGCGCCGGTCTAATCATGCTCAGTCTTGTGTTGACTTCCGTCGGACTACCGCTGGAAGGTGTGGCAATCATCGCCGGTATCGACCGTATCCTGGATATGGCCAGGACAACGGTGAACGTGACCGGTGATGCCATGGTCTCCCTGGTGGTCGCCCGCTCCGAGGGAGAAGTATCCGATGTCAAGGATGTCGGTATCCATCCCGCGGAAGCGCTCAAATCAAGTGCCTGATCGGGTTACTGGCACCTGAATTTCCAGGCGACCCCCGAAGGCAGATCCCGGAAACGGGATCTGCCTGATTCCTGCCCGGATATACATCCGGCCCTGAAATCGCGCTCCTCGATTTATCATCAATCCCACGATAAGCAGCTTTGACTGTTTCCGACGCACCGCAGCTCAATGGTGGTGCAATTGCTTCGGAGTTTTAAAAAAGATCAGCGTGTCAGGACATCCTGGTTACCATGCTGCGGAAATCATTTCGATCGTATCTCCGCGCTGAACCGTGCGCGTATTAAAATTCCCGACCTTGACTTTGAATTTCAGAGGTCTGGTCTCTGATTTCCAGAATTCATCGAGCCAGGCAAGCTTGTCATCGAAGCGCGTGTTAAGTGTCACGGTCATCTCATATTCACCGGACTCGGTGACCACCAGGGGAAAAGCTGATCCTTTGGCAAAAAACAGGATTGTGCCGGTGTATGCATCACGCCCGGCGATGGTCAGGGGTGCAAATGGCGCCTTGGGTCGCTGCTTGGTGATCTGCAAGCCTCCGGTCGGACCCCGCTCAAGCTTGGAGCGCAGAAAATACCCGCTGTCGACGAAGTAAGCCGAGTAAAACGGCTTTGCTTCAGCACTGCCATTTGCGGCTTCAAGTTCGATGGACAGCACCGTCCCATCCCTGGCGCCGCGATTGGCGATTGTAATTGGAACTGCAAACACGTCACCACCCTGTTCACGCGTGTAGTGAATGACCGGTGGTACGTAGACGGAAAGCTCAGGTTGCCGCAAAACGGTTTCATAAAGGCTGACAGCGGAAAATATGAGAGCCATTGCCGAAACCAGCATGGTCATGGCGCCGCCGCCGACGGATGCGGCATGGCGTGCAACTTCAGCACTGGCGTCAGTTGTGTCAATTGTTCGGGTTTTGCGCGTAAAAAGGCCCATAACTTCCCCCCAATCCGGATACTTATTGCATTGTAGCGATGTGAATAAGGGGAAAATTTGTCAGACCGATGGCCGGTTTCAACCCGCTATAAGCGGGGAAACCGCATCGATGGATTGAATCAAATTTGAAATGGGCCCTGGATCCGATACGCGGGACTGGTGATCCAGGGCTTTACGTTTCGTAAGACAGTTACGCCAAACAATATTGTCTCCGAAGCGATGGGAACGAACCTAGAGCCGGTTCGTGTCGAGAAAACGAACGGGATGGGGCAAGATCGTGACAATCCACAGTCTAATCGCAAGTTCTATTTTCCCGTACCTGAAGGTAATTTCCTTCATCATTGATGTTCACTTGATTGATGTTCACTTGCCCGCTTTTATTTCCAACTGACCCAGAACTTCCCGGCATTCATTGAGGGTCGAGGCAATATTGACAATCCTCCGGTGCAGGATCTGCCCGCCTTCGGTCGACTTGAAGCGACCACTTTCCAGAAGGGCCAGAGCATCGGTCAAATCCACGCGTAAGGTCGCACAAACAGACCAGTCCTTTGGCAAGCGGTTTTGCTGCGCCAGTTCACTGTGAAGTGCTTCACAAGCCTTTTCGAAATTTGACCGCACCGCACGGGCGTCATCACCCGTCTTGCTGCGCGTGGTGACGACACTCACGGTGCTATAGAGTTCGCCGACAAATGTCCGAATTTGTTCACCGGTCGGTTCCTGTGCCCAGGCCAGGCGGAGGGCAACAAATTGTACGATGAATATGCCGAAGAAAACGGGAAAAACCACATGATTGTAAATCCGGACGATACACCGGCGGCGGAACGGTTCCTTCAGAACTGTCATCAACATGAACGCCCTTCTCCGGTTGCCTAGATAGCGAAGTGCTGATCGAATTTTTTTTCACCGGACCTTGTGAAAGTCACGACTCTTGTTCCTTCCTGCCGTGCGGCCCAACCGAGAGTGAACATCCGCTCCAACAAGGCCGTGCCCAACGCCCCGGCCAGGTGAGTCCGGCGCGAACTCCAGTCCAAGCATGATTTGCACAGGGGTCGACGGCCACCGGACAGGTCACTCAGGTCAATACCGAAAGCTTCGATAAAAGCCTCTCCCTTTTTTGTGAGTAGGATCTCTTGATCGAGTTCTTTCAGTGCTTTCTGAGCAACCAGGCTGTCATAGAGCTGAACGCCCCGATTGCCGGCAAGATGATTATAGCAAACGCGAGCGTTTCGCAGGTCCTCGTCTTTGGGCCCCGTACGGGTGCGCAGCATGCCGCGACGCGCCGCCAGACCCATCATAGTCTCCAGGAGATCACCAACATCCGCATCGGCGAGGGCAAAATAGCGATGTCGCCCCTGCTTGCGTTTCTTAATCAGCAATGCCTGTTCGAGCTTCTGAAGGTGCGAGGAGGCCGTCTGCGGTGTGACGCCTGCTTCATTCGCCAGTTCAGTCGCCGTCAGCGCCTTGCCAGACATAAGGGCCGAAAGAATATTGGCCCTGGCCGGATCCCCGATCAGGGAACCGAGATGGGCGATATCCGGTCCTTCCTTCATAGTTCGAGCCTAATCGAAGCATATTCGACATGCAATCGCTTATTATTCGATTGTAATCGAACTATGGAGGCTCACATATGAATCCTGATTTCGAAAAAGAATATAAAAACCACAAACTCCCACGGTGCTCTGACTGATGGCGACCGGGAAGCAAATAATTCTCTCCCGGGAAATCGCGCTCCTTCTGCTCCTGGCGCTTTTATGGGGCGGATCTTATACCTTGATCAAGCTGGCCGTCGCGGATATCCCGCCGATCACGCTGATCGCGGTCCGGGTCACGCTTGCCGCAATTTTTCTGCTCACCGTACTGCGGTGGCAGAACGAGCGGCTTCCCGCGGGTGCGGCCAACTGGGGCAGGCTGTTGGTCCAGTCTTTCTTCAACAGCATCGGCGCCTGGACCGTCCTGGCCTGGGGGCAGCAATATGTGGAAAGCAGCCTGGCCAGTGTGTTGAATTCTACCTCGCCACTCTTTGTCTTTTTCCTGACCCTCTTGGTCACCCGCCATGAATCGGCCGGGCCTGTCAAATTCCTTGGTGCATTCCTCGGATTCGCTGGTGTTGTGCTCATCATCGGCACGCAAGCCCTGACTGGTCTCGGTCAACAGCTTGCGGGTCAGCTCGCCACTCTCGCCGGTGCCTTTCTATATGCGCTGGCGGCTATATACGGCCGACATTTCTCACATCTCTCGCCTACCGCAACCGCTGCGGGAACGATGATCTGTGCCGCATTCGTACTCGTGCCCGCGAGCGTGGTGCTGGACCGCCCGTTTGACATCTCACCATCGGCAACCGCAATTTTTGCTGCACTGGGTCTCTCGGTGTTTTGTACCGGCGTTGCCTTGCTGATCTACTTCCGGCTGATCAGGACATTGGGCAGTCTGGGTGTCGCGAGCCAGGCCTATCTTCGCGCCGGCGTCGGTGTTCTCCTCGGGATTTTTATCCTCGGCGAAAAGCTGACACCAGCCCTCCTCCTCGGACTGTTGGCCGCACTTATTGGCGTTGCCCTCATGAACTGGCCGGCTTCAGGTCATCGCAATTCGGATCGATAATGTGGTCCGTTGTCAAATTCCCGCATACCATTCATAGCCCCGGTCTTCCCAATAGCCACCATGGCCGAGCCCGACATCGGCGAAGGAGTCGACGAAAGTGATGGAA
>JBPCWG010000421.1:0-3102 GCA_051009705.1 Methyloligellaceae bacterium
TGAAATCACATACTGTGTTGTTTGAAACTATGAACCCCGTGCTCTCCGTGTGAAAGACAAGTTCATCAGTTCAGGAAATTATGACGTCGAGCTCGTCAAAGGTTCCGGCGGAATTTTCGACATCGAGGTCAATGGCGAGCTAATGTTCTCCAAGAAACAACTCGGTCGTTATCCAGAAGATCAGGATGTCGATGAGATTGTCCGCCAAACGATCGCCGCGGATTGAGGATCAGCCTTCATCATTCATAGTTGCAGGTCAATTTCGATCCGAATATCGAATGAATGTAGTATCCCACGAGCACTATCTTAAACTAACTTAATTGAATTCTCTCCATCTGCAGTCATTGCGCTGCAAGAGATTGAGCAAGTCCGATCAGCCCGGTTATTGAAGTCGCATATGCCCCCATGCCGGGCAGCCCACCATTCGTATGACCAACAAACGAAGACGTGAACAGGATCGAGCATCTCTTTTCGTCTCGCTCCGAGAACAACATCGGCACCAGCAGCAGCAAACATCAAAGCCGCTGCAGGAGGGATTGCGGACTCAATATTCATAGTAGGCAGGCAGTCGAATCAATAAACTTTTATTCCCACGGCAATTTTTGAAATTCTGAGTCATCGGAAACTTGCGCTGACATCACAGGTGGCTAGACATTGTCAAGCTCTTGCTATGAGCCGCCCGTGTCTCTTGAGATGTAACAAATCATTTACTCTGAATTGCCTATCAGTGGAGATATAATGTCGATACGGCCTGTCCCTAAATATAAATAGAAACTTGGGGATCGCATTTTGAATTTGTACAGGTTTCACTACTCTGATTGTATTGGTGATACTATCATTGCGGGGCGTCCATGACAAAATCGCTAATCTTCATCGTTATTTTGGCTCTTAGTTTTCCTGCATTGGCCCAGGCACCTAAAATTGGGGGTCATCACGGCGTTGGTCATGGAGAAATGCATCATTGGTATGAGACACTTCGGGATCGGAAAGGGCGTCAATGTTGCAGCGGGCGAGATTGCAGACCAACCCAAAGCCGTTTGCATCGAGGTAAAATTGAAGTGATGGTCGATGGTATTTGGGCTCCTGTACCTAAAGAGAAAATTCTTGACGAAATCAGTCCGGATTTAAGAGCCCATGTTTGCGCACCTATCAGGCCGCATTCCTATCCTTTAGGCTTTGTCTATTGCGTTACTCTTCCAGCGGGAAGCTAAGCTACTCCTCTGAAGGTTAATGAGCCGGTATCGACGGTTCTTGGTCCCGGTAATCTCAACTATTGTTTATTTTGCTTCGAAATATGCCCAGCAGAAGATAACAATTAACAAAATTTCTATTTATAGAGTCGATTTCCCACTAGAATTCTTCATAGTGAGATACAACCATCCGGCTATGCAGGGGAGATGGATAGTGAAACTAATATTGAGCCTTTTTGTAGTGGGGCTGATACTAGTCCCGGCGACAAGCCAGGCGCAGAGTCGATCGATCGAAGGCTCGTGGCGAGGCAGCGGATTTTTTAAACCTAGTTCCGGTGCCAGAGAAAAAATCCGTTGTCGGGTAAGCTACAATAAAATCACCGACAAAATTTTCAGCTTTTCCGGTACTTGTGCCAATCCTGCCGGCAGTATCAGGCAATCCGGCGAAATGATTAGAGCGACAGACAATCGATATGTCGGTGAATTTCACAACAGTGAATTTGGAATTTCCGGACGGATTAGAGTTATTGTTCGTGGAAACCGCCAAACGGTTATACTCACAAGCAGTCAAGGCTCAGGACAGCTGAATTTAAGCCGACGCTAATTCTAATTTCTCCTGACAATGAATTTGAAATACATCCTTGGATGAGTTCAGCTAACTCATTTGCATCGTTCAAAATCTAAATTTTGAGGCCTGCGACATCGACCAGAGTTGCACCCATTTCTTTCTGCAATCTGTGATTTTCCTCAACGGCTTCCTGAATTTGGGGAGAGACTTTCATCTCTCTATCAAATTCCGGTCGATTGCGGAGAGACCAAAACCACCTGTTCACGTTAGGGTGAAGCTGTTCCAGAGGATATCCGCAACGTACCAGTCGATTGACATAAACATCCCAGGCAACATCAAGAACTGTCAGATCACCTCCCAGCAAATATGGATCTTGTTGTAGACGATCGTTCAATTCATTCAGAGCCACTCTAAACTTCTGCACGGAAATTCTGACTGCATCATCGGTAATGCCATTTTCAGCAACATTTACCCAATACTGAATTTCGCGTTCCTTGTCAGGATCCACTTTTCCTAGAACCGTTCCGGATCCTCGCTCTCGAAAATTACGAAGCGTTTCCTTTGAACGCGGTTCTTTCCCCCGTGGCTGGGTAAAACGAAATGTCAGTGTGCGTAGATCTAAGTGAAGCTCATCCTCATGATGGAGCAATTCCTTCATCTGCATCTCCATACCTGGAGGAATAAGTTGGACTTCTGGAAATTTGTTATCCAAGAATATAAGAATGTCGTTGCTTTCGATATGAACCTCTCCATCAATCACCAATGTGGGGACAAGCCCGCGCGGATTAATTCCGAGATAATATTCGGAATAGTTCTCTCCTTTTCCCAAATCCAATGGATGAGATTCCCACTCAATTCCTTTCAGATTGATACATATGCGGGTCTTTTGCGAACAGGATGAACTCATGAAATGAAACAGATGAATTCCTTCCCAACTCAAAACTTCTTTTGTTTGAATGTCACTTTCTATGAGTTTCACCATTTACCAACCTTAATTACTGTTTTGATTATTCGCTGATCGGTCAGCAAATTGATCGTCATCGCATCATCGAAGCTTGCAACACTCATATGACCAGTGATGAATTAGGCCCACCTTAATCCACGAAACACAAATAGCGAATACAGCTAATTGAAAAGGAAGGAACTTAAGAATTTGAATTTATTGAGGAAAGTATTGGTACCGCTGACCTGAATCGAACAGGTGACCTCTTGATCCACAATCAAGCGCTCTAACCAACTGAGCTACAGCGGCACAAGGGAGTTATCGTGCTCAAATATCCGTTGTTCTGAGCTCCGTCAATAGAAGATATGTTCCATAAGGCTCATTTTTCTCATTCGGTTTCA
>JBPCWG010000422.1:0-4245 GCA_051009705.1 Methyloligellaceae bacterium
GTACTGCCGGAGGCAAGCTGTTGCTGGCCCACCTTCCCTTGGAGCTGCGCAAAAACTATCTCAAGACTGCCCAGCTCAGTCGCTTTACAGAAAACACACTGGTTCACAAAGACACCTTGGAGGAAGAGCTCGATCGCATTCTGGCCCTGGGATATTCCGTAAATCGGGAGGAGTATGCGATCGGAATCATGGCGATTGGTGTTCCCATTGTCGATAAAAATGGAACAGCCATGTCGGCCCTAGCCCTTCATGCCCCCATTGCCCGACTTAGTATAGAAGATGGCTTAAAGAGTCTCGACCGTCTTAAAAGGGCGGCCGAAGAACTGGGCCGGATCTGGCTGTGATAGAACTTACTTGGTCAACTGGAGAATCAAAAGATCATTGTTGTTTTGTGCGCTGTTCCGCGATGGCCGGATGCAGACGCGTATCAACTTCAACGGAGAATTTGGTAAATCTGGTTGCATCTGTTTCGGAAATCTGCAGGAAAATCTTTCCTTCAGCTGTAAATCCTTCGGTCAGTTGATGTCGTGAGGCTTCTTCCAGCCGCGGCATGGTCATGATCCATCGCTCGCCGGTCTCGCGTTCTATCCCGATAACAAACCGAACGCCACCAATGTGATCTTTATCTAAAACACCGATCTCGTGAAACCCTGCGCCGGGATTATCAAGTTCGATTGTAAAAGCCTTGTCTTCTGCCAAATCCTTCCGCCTCACTTTATTTTGAACATGTCAAGCGCCTAGCTAAGTTATGTGCATCTAGCCCGGAACGGTGCAAAATGCCAACAAATCCACCTGTTTCCGTCAGGAAGTCGTCTAATTCACAACCGAGTTTGGGGACTATCTTAACGAAATCCCAACCTTCTGATGAACATTATTGCTGTTGGTGATGTGACTCTTGTTGTAGGTCGGTGGTGTTAGTCATGCGTAAACCTTTTAAGTCGCTGATTGGGCGCAATATATTCCGAATTTCAGATGTAAATCGTCGGTTTAGTTCACCGCGGTTCAGATATACGCCCTCCTGGTCCGCACTGACCGTGACGCTTGTTGTTTCCGTCGTAATTGGCTCCTGTTCCTGGCCTGGTCGCACAAAGATCTCGACCTATAGCCCCAAAGTTGTTTCCATGGGACAACCCGTACCCAAGGGCGGTGGGCACTACAAGGTCGGAAATCCTTATTTCATAAAGGGTCGACGTTACGTCCCACGGGTGGACCGGTCCTACGACCGGGTTGGCATTGCCTCATGGTATGGGACAGATTTCCATGGCCGCCGGACTGCCAATGGCGAAGTCTATGACATGAATGCTCTGACGGCGGCGCATCCCACTCTGCCTATGCCTGTCTATGGACGTGTAACCAATTTACAGAACGGACGCACAATCGTCGTCCGAATCAATGACCGCGGCCCTTATGCCCATAACAGGGTCATTGATCTGTCCAGGCGGTCCGCCGAACTCCTGGGTTTCAAAAATAAAGGGACAGCCAAGGTCCGCGTGACATATTTGGGTCGGGCACCGCTGAATGGCGATGACCGCTATGAGCGCCGCTTTCTTGCCCATCAAGCCTGGTCCCCTGGCTACGGGTCACAGCGCTATCGCTTCGCGGCTGTAAACCCTCATCAGATCACATCGGTTGGCTCCATTTCACAAACTCGGCCAACATCGGTGACGGGACAGGGGATGGGTCCGAACTTGTACCGGGTCGAAGCAGGACTATTTGAGAATTGGCAGCTCGCGCGGAAAGCCGACGTTCATTTGAACATGGGCGAACCCCGACAGATCATTACAACAGTGCTGGATGGAAAAAAAAGGTTTTCGATGATGTTCGGACCTTATCTCAATCGCAAACAGGCAGAACGGGTCAGCGAGAAACTTCGTTCACAGGGCACAGCCAGAGTACGAATTCGTGAAGTTCAATAATACCCCCGAGTCACTGGAATATATTGTCAGTATTGATGTCGACCCCCTGCGAATTGAGAATTCGCAAAAAGGGACAAGCGGTTCGCGATCAGATTCTATGTGAACGACATCAGATGGTTTATATCTAGAATCAGATCTCAAGACCTTGCTATCTGCAGTGAATATTTTCATAATTCTATTAATTCAGAAAATTCGCTCTGGATTCAATTAATGGGTGGGTGCAAATAATAAGATGTTTAAAATCAATGACTTACAAATTATCCGTCAAGTGAGCGTTCTGGCTTTGTCGATGCTCTGGGCCGGAATATTTTTGTCAGTCCCGGTTTCGGCGCAGATCGAAACAAAGGCCGCTTACGCCTTATTGATTGATATCGATAGCAATTCCACCTTGCTTGAAAAAAATGCCGATGAACTGATGGCGCCGGCCAGTATGAGCAAACTGGTCACACTGGGGGTTCTGTTCAAAGCGATCAAAGATGAACGCATCAGTCTGGAAGATGAGATTTTTATTTCGGAGAATGCCTGGAGAAATGGCGGTGCGCCATCAAGAACTTCGGCCATGTTCGCCAGTTTGAATTCTGAGGTCAAGGTCGTAGATCTGATGCGTGGTATAATTGTCCAATCGGGAAATGACGCCAGCATTGCGATTGCAGAAGGCCTCTCAGGATCTGAAGACGGCTTTGTCGAAGAGATGGAGACCTATGCCCAGAGTATCGGCCTTACCAAATCAAGCTTTGCCAATCCAACGGGGCTGCCTCATCCCGACCATCTGATGACTGCGCGTGAATTGGCGATCATGGCACGGCATATTATCGAAACCTATCCGGAATATTATCCGATATTTAGCGAACGCTTGTTCAAGTATAAGCGCTACAAATTTTTTAACCGAAATCCGTTGCTGTCGAAAAAAATAGGGGTCGACGGGCTCAAGACCGGATTCACAAAGGCGTCTGGCTATGGTTTGGTGGCTTCTGGTGTCATCGACGGACGACGGATGATTCTCGTCCTGAATGGGCTTAAGACAAAAAAAGACAGAAGCGCTGAAGCTCAGAAACTCCTTCGCTGGGGCGCACGCAATTTCAAATCTGTGAAGTTTTTTGACCGGAATGAAACAGTCGGTTATGCGCGTGTCTGGGGCGGAGAACAAAGTTCCGTGCGCCTGGGAGGCAACAATGAGGCCGTTACCGTACTTCTGCCGCGTAATGGCGTCAAAAAGATCCGGGCCGCAATTGAATATCTCGGTCCGTTGAAAGCACCCATCAGTAAAGGTGATCAGGTGGCTTATCTCAGGGTCAGTTCCGAGAACAGCGCCACCAATCGCATTCCTCTTTATGCCGAAGAAGATATTGCGGAAGGCGGTGTTGTCTCCAAGGGACTCGGATCGCTCTTTGATCTCACCCTTGGTTGGATTTTCTAGCAATCCGTGGCAATGTCCGCCACAATTATTGGCGGATAAAGATGTATGGCAAATTCACAATTCATAACATTTGAAGGTGGAGAAGGTGCGGGTAAATCGACCCAGGTCGCTTTGCTGTCGCGACGGCTGGAAGCGATTGGCGAGAAGGTTGTCTTGACCCGCGAGCCCGGGGGATCTGAACGAGCGGAGAAAATCCGTCATATACTCATGGACAATTCGCTACCCGACTCTTCGCCGCTAACCGAGGCCCTGCTTTTTTATGCGGCCCGGGCCGATCACCTGAAAACATTGATCCTGCCGGCGTTGGAGCAGGGGGCATGGGTTTTGTGTGACCGGTTCTCGGATTCTACCCGCGCTTACCAGGGTGCTGCGGGAGGTCTAGATCCGACTATAATCGAAAATTTGGAATCCATGGTCGTTGGAAACTGCAAGCCAGGCATGACACTCATCCTGGATATCCCGGCTGATATCGGTCTGGCGCGGGCACAGGCTCGCCAGGCAGATCAAACACCTCACACCCGAGATCGTTTTGAAAGCAAATCGCTCACCTTTCACAAAAAACTCCGAGAAGGTTTTCTGTACTTGGCCACTGAGGAACCGCAACGCTTTGAGGTCATTGATGCGACTAAGACACCGGAAGATATCGAGAGTGAAATCTGGGCACATGTAAAATCACGCTGGAACTTACGGGAATGAAAAGGAACAATGTCAGAGAAGTAGATGCCCTCGATCCTGATCCGGAAAGTGACCGTCTGCTGGACTTTCCTCACCCGCGGGAGAATCCCGAATTTTTCGGTAATCCCCAGGCTCTCGCGGAACTATCCGGTTCAATAAAACGAAATCAGATTTCTCCGGCCTGGATCTTCCTCGGTCCCGAGGGCATCGGCAAAGCCACTTTGGCCTACAGATTTG
>JBPCWG010000423.1:0-3286 GCA_051009705.1 Methyloligellaceae bacterium
ATCCAATGAATTGAACTATCACCCGCGTGGGACTGTATTGTGCGCTGGGTGCAGTGAAAAATCCGAGGCTGTTGTTGCCGCTCAAGTTCTCAAAGCCATTGCCGCAGGCAACAAAGTCGTTGTATCCGATGCGGAAAATTATCGGAGTATCTTATCTCTGAAAGCGGCATTGGAGGAACGAGACATGCCTGCAGACACTCTGATTCTTGCTCCGGACTCTTCGGATATTCTGATTTCCCGGCTCAAACCCGATGTCATCGTGTTTGATGGCGAAACCAGTGCTGTCCGCAAATTCCGTATCACAACGTCGGCCTTCGACGGACCGAGAATCATTTTTCTGTCCAAATCTGATTCACCGCAATTATTTGCCAGCGAACGTGTCATTAGTGAAGATACAACTGCGGCGGGTGGCAATGCTTCGCTTCTTGCCCAGGAAAGTTAGTCCGAGTTTGGCGCGACAATCACGCCAATACGGATCAATCGATGCGATTTAGGCACATTTCCTCAAGACAATATCGGGCATCTCTCACTTCTGAGTAGGCTTTTTCTTGATTCGGATGCTATGTAATTTTCCAAATTACAGCATGACAATGAAGATTGGGGATAATTTTATGAAAGAATCAAATGGATTGGTACGATTTATTGAATCGAACAAGTTTCAAAACGCCATTCTAATTCTAATCCTGATCAATGCCATTGTTTTAGCTCTGGAATCCATTCCTGATGCCAGAGCTTATTTTGGTGATCTGCTTCTGGAAATCGATAAATTCATCCTTTGGATATTTGTCGTGGAACTGGTGGTAAGGATTGTTGCGCTGGGACCAAGGTTTTTTCGCGATCCCTGGAATATCTTTGATTTTGCGATCGTTGCAATTTCATTCCTGTCAACCGCCGGTTTGTCAGCTTTACGGGCCTTTCGGGTATTCCGAGTACTGCGCGTTCTGTCGGCAGTGCCGCGTCTGCGATTTGTTGTCAACGCCCTGTTGGCAGCACTTCCCGGTGTTGGCTGGGTCGGACTCTTGCTGCTGGTCATTTTATTCGTGTCAGCAGTTGTTGCCACACAGCTCTTCGGTCCGCAATTCCCCGATCAGTTCGGCGATCTGTTTATTTCAATGTTCACCCTGTTTCAGGTCATGACGCTCGAAGGTTGGCCGGATCTGGCAAACACTGTAGTCAAGGAAATCCCCTGGGCGTGGCTGTTCTTTGTCGTCTACATTCTCGTGGCAACTCTGACGATGTTGAATTTGTTTGTCGCAATTATTATTTCCGCAATGGAAAATGAAGCCAAAAATGATGATGCAGGACCGGATCGAGAAAGCTTGATGCTGGAAGAAATCCGGTTGATGCGCGAGCAGATGAATGAATTGCAGCGAAAACTGGAAGCAAAGCCGTAGGCCATTCTCACTGGGAAGCCTCTTGATGTTTTTATAGGAGTCCTGTTTAAAGGTCTTATAACCAATTGTAAAAACTACTGAGAAATTTAGATGGAACTCAAAGGCCAGCAAAGAATTGCAGCTTCCAGAGAGAAAGTGTTTGAAGCACTAAATGATCCGGAAATTTTGCAACAATCGATTCCGGGGTGCCAGAGCCTGAATAAGGTTTCTGATACCGAACTCGAAGCGAAAGTTGGGTTGAAGATTGGTCCGGTCAAAGCAAATTTTGACGGACAGGTTACTTTATCTGATCTCAATCCACCGGAAAGCTATACTATCAGCGGCGAAGGCAAAGGCGGCAGTGCCGGGCACGCCAAAGGATCTGCGCAGGTCAAGCTAACGGAAGATGGCGACGGAACCCTTCTTGACTACGATGTCAATGCGGCTGTTGGCGGCAAACTGGCCCAATTGGGAGCCCGACTTATCGACTCCACTGCCAAACGCCTCGCTCAGCAGTTCTTCACCAAATTCGGAGAGCTTGTAGAGGGCGGAGAGCCTGCAGTCGTTCAGTCTGAAACGAGCTCGGAGATTGAGAAATCCGGTGGCAATCAGACCCTGTTGTGGGTGATCGCAGCGATTGTTGTTCTGATCGTGGGCTACATTTTATTCGTTTAGCCTTCCCCACCTGCTTGGGATTTCTGGAATGCCGTTGAAACATAGCATTTGTCAAACTGTCGCATTTTGTGACGCGAAGTGCGGCAATTAAGCTCCAGTTCTCACAAAAATAGACCAAATAAGTCGGTTTTTTGAAATCTTCAATCAGACTTGCTTGCGATAAATTACGTGAATCTCATAATTTATGAAAAATGCAAGTGGGCATTTTTCTTTGGGAATTGGGGAACAATCATGGAATTCAAACAAATCTTTGCGACATTGCTTGTGGTGTCGCTGGCTGGCATCGTCTTTCCAGTCGTGACTGCACCAGATGCGAACGCAAGAACCGTCAAAGTTTGTAAACCGGGGCTCTTGGGCGGCAAATATCATTTCCATCATGGGAATGGCAAAGTTATGAAAACAAAGGCAAGAGCCAAGCGAAGCGCCGCTGCAGACTGGGCAGGTTTTACGGAATGGGAGTATGGGAAATCATGGTCCAATATTCGCCGGGCCGTCAAAGTCAAATATAGTTGCAAAAAACTTCGCAAGCGCGCATGGCAATGTGAGGTCGATGCCGTGCCCTGTGCCAGGAAAAAACGCTAGAATTTCTGCGGAGTTATGGATTTCATCCATAACTCCCAAATTTTTATTTATCTATATTTCAAAAATTTACGCTGGAATACTGAACGAGTATCTCAAGGCATTTTGACCTTCCCCAAATAACATACACAATGAGGTTCATTGGCCACGACAGGCCTTCAGAATGACGTGAATTGAATTTTGTCTGTATGAGCTTATTGAAACGCTGCATTTTTCAAATCACGACAGCGATGAATTGTTGAGAAATATTTGTTGCCGAAGTTTCATTGTTGCTTGCTAATGAGTCCGACAATCGGCAGTATTTTCAAATGGATATCTGATCGCGAGCTGCACTATTCAGCTTGCAAGGGAGGGGTAATTACAAATGGCTCTGGTCGCTACGTCGGACGGTGAACATTTTGTTGAAGAAATTTTAGAAGAACTCGCAGGAAAGGGACATAACTCCCCTTATATTGCGTCATTTACACGCAAGTTCGTAGCCAACCGGCACAAGCGTGACTTTGACGAATATCCCATCGCGGAACTCGCCGAAATGATTGTGAGTGCCCAGCAGTTTTTCAGAACGAAAGAATCGACCGCTCCAAAGATTCAGGTTTCAAACGCAACCGCTTCTGGCGAACCCTGCACAATCGTACATATCCTGAACAACGATATGCCTT
>JBPCWG010000424.1:0-4347 GCA_051009705.1 Methyloligellaceae bacterium
CCGCCTGCATGGTGCGCGATCAGGTAAAGGATGGCCACGGCAAATGCGGTATTGGCGATAGCCGGGATTTTCAGAAGAATAAGAACAACCAGGACAATGCGGAGGCCGATCTCCAGGGGCGACAGGAGATAGGCATCCTGGCGGCTCAGGGCGCTGGCGAACAGGTAGAGGACCAGGACAAGGCGCAGGAGCAGCCAGCTCAGGGCGGCGATATTGATGGTGCCGTCATAGCCCGGCAGATAATTTTTCTCAGCACTTGGCCCGCCATCGACGGATTGCATGAGTTGTGCCTCTTCGATGAGCAGGAGCTCCGGATAAAAGGCAAAGACGAACGGGATGACGAACATGACAATGCCGGCGCGCACCGCCGATATTCCCGTCGCCAGGGGTTCCGCCCGGGATATGGTCGAGGCGGCAAAGGCGGCGATGGCCACCGGTGGCGTGATGGCCGAGGCGACGGCGAAATAGAACACGAACATGTGGGCGGTGAAGAACGACGTGCCGAGGGCCACGAGAAGGGGGCCGATAATCAGGATGACGTTGACATAAGCCGGCAGGGTCGGCATGCCCATGCCGAGAAGAATTGTCGCGAACATGGTCACCACCAGGGCCAGCAGCAGGTAGAGCGAGCCGCCAATGGTGAATTCATTTCCAAACAGGGTGAATGTGGATACGGATTTGAGCCAGTTCAGGACGTCAATGGTCAGGATGCCGGTGAAATTGGTGAAACTGATACAGATATCGATGATGGAAACGGCAATGAGCAGGAGAAACAGCTCACCGATAACGATCCCCGCATCGGACAGGGCCCGGGCGATTTTTCGCGGCGCCTTGCGCACTTCGGGATCGAGGAACAGGAGAATCAGGAGCAGCGACACCGCCCAGAAACCAGCGGAGTCCGGATCACCGGCGGCATTCTGGTATACCTGTAAAAGCCAGGGCAGGGCCTCGCCGGAGGCGGGGTCGTAGCCAAACAGGAAGCCGAGAGGTCCGGATCCAATATTGTCCTTCGTGCTCAGCAGCAGAACAAGGATGAGCAGAATAGGCCCGGCAATCATCAGCAGGTTCTTATAGTCTTCGCGGGTGAGTTTCTGCTCTTCGGACAGGGTGCGGACGGGTTCAATGTTCATGCGCCGGGATTCAAAGACAACCGTGAGGAAGAGGCTGAAGAAATAAGCCAGCGCCGGCAGAAATGCGGCGACGATGACTTCGGAATATGGAACGGTGGACAGTGCCGCAAGCACAAAGGCGGCAATGCCCATGACCGGCGGCATGATCTGGCCGCCACTGGAAGCCGCGGCTTCGACGCCGCCGGCAAATGTGGGGCGAAAACCGTTTTTCATCATCATCGGTATGGTCAGGGTTCCGGTGCCGAGCACATTGACGACGGGGCCGCCGGAGATCGTCCCGAATGTGGCCGAACCGACAATGGCGGCGTGGGCCGGTCCGCCACGCAGATTACGGGTGATGACCACCGCCATTTTAATGAGCGAGCGGCCACCAGCGGAAGCGCCGAACAATGAGCCGAGGACCACATAGGGGAAGACGATGTTGACGGTTATGTTCAGGAACTGTCCGAGAATGGAATTGGATTCGAGGATGATCGAATTGCGGGCCCCAACGACGGCGGCGGTATAGGATTTAGCGCCATCGGTGACTGTACCAATGGATGTCGTCAGATATTTATTGTCGGTCCAGTCAAAATACCAGGACGCGGACGAGATGACGGTGTAGAGGGCGATGATGATGGCGACGGCGACTATGGGAAAGCCCCAGATCCGGACAATGTAAACCAGGAAGATGCCGACAGACCAGAGAAGGAAGGGCAGGATCCAGCTGCCCAGATTCGTCTGGCAATCGGGGAAATCCTCATCGGGAGGCGTGCCGAAAATCTCCATATATTCCTGGGCCCGCGCCAGGTTCTCCGCCAGAAGCCGGGCCCGTTCGCCGTTGAGGGTGTCGATCAGGCAGACCTGCTCGTGTTCGATCAGATAGACAATGGCGACGGCGAAGATGGTCAGCAGCATGGTGGTGTCGAGGGCGATGCCACAGAAATATTTCGCGGTCCCCTGATCCCGCCATCCCCGCGCGAAGGAGGCCATCAACAGTGCGACGACCGTCATGAAAACAAACATCAGGGGGAAAAAGAATTCGGAATTGTATTTGCTCAGGCGCGGGATATTTTCGAGCCCGGGGATGAGTTGAACCGTTTCCAGCAGGCCGGGAATGTTCGGCAGATTATTAACCATTCCCAGGATAACCAGGATAAATGCCAGGGCAAAGGCGAGGCGGCGCATCCAGTCATCTTGTTGGGGAATGTTGGTGTCACTCATTCAATTTATCGGGTTCAATAATTACAAGGCTTCTGGTCCTGTAGATTCCGGATGCGGGCATGATCGACAATCTACAGAAAAATCAGATTATCCGGAGGACCGGGCGGGCTCTCCGGATAATGGTTCGGGTCAATGCCTGAGCGCCTGGATTATTTGGCGCAGTCAGCGATTTTGAAACCGGCTTCTTCCCAGGCTTCCGCAGCACCGGCATGAAATTTGATGCCTGCCTTGCACATGCGAAACACCTTTTCGTCGATCTCACCGAAACGCTGTCCCCTGGCAAACGGCGTTTTCTTGAACAGGTTCGGAAGACCCTTGATGAAGGCGGCGGTCAGCTTTTTGGCCAGTGCCTTGTCCATGCTCTTGTTGACCATTTCGCCAGCCACGTCAGCGACAGTTCTGAACTTGTCGTCTTCGGAAATGACTTTGGCGTTGGGTCCGTAAGTATCGACGGCACTGAGGGGCAGAACGATCGGTGCCCGGCCTGGCGAGTTTACGAGTTTTTTCCAGGGTGGGCTTTCGAACTTCGCCTTGGGAACGGAAATGATATTGATCTTGCCGGCGGCCATCATGATCGGCACAAACGAAGCCGGATTGGTGCCGGGACGTACGGTGGCTTCAACGGACCGGTCGAGGAAGATCGAATTGGCCTGACCCCAGGCGATTTGTTTTCCCTGATATCCCTTGCCGTCCTTCATGCCCGTGGTCGACTGAATGATCTGACGGGCGAGGATCAGTGCGCCGCCACGGGGAGGACCATTGTGAACGGTTTTCCCGCGCAGTTTTTCATAACTGTCGATGCCTGTGCTTTGGAAAGCGATGAGGTAGAAACTGGCAATATGATAAGGATAGAGAATCCGGAGATTGTCGGCGAGTGCTGCGCCTTTTTCCTTGCCAACGCCGGAATAGGGCCCAAGGCCTTTGCCGAGCAGAAACTTGAGAACGAAGGGCCCGGCTGAAATGTCGGTTTTTCCTTCCGCCACCTGCTGCACGGTTTTAGTCAGCACCTGACCGACCTGCACCTGGATTGTGGCGATATTGTTGGCGGCTGCCACTTCAGCCAGGTTTTTCGACGAAATGTCCGTCGAGCCCCCGGGCTGGGCTGCTGCCATCGTCAGCGTTACGTTCTGAGCGGAAGCCGAGTTGATCATGAACAGGACCAATGCACCGGCTAAAATAGAGCGGATCATTCACATTCCTCCCAAAAAATGTTTTTTCTTATGCGGTTATCCCACGGCTGCAGGATATCACAGCTTAGAATATGTGATTAGCATTTTTGAGGCAAATTGTCCCCTATATTATCGCCGGAAAGCCAGCAGATCCGCCGGATATCGGTGATTTGGTTAAGGAGTGGTGTTTCCCGGCGACCGTGGGCATAATGGGAGACGACGGGTATGACGCGACGGGTATCAGGAGTGTTCCCTCGTCAGAGACGAAATATAGCCGGGAGGATAAGACATGAATGATTTGAGCAGAACGGCGCATCTCGTCGGCAGCATTCCACTGGAATCCTCGGAAGAAGTTTTCTGCACGATTTGTGATGCCTTCGGTCAGCATTTGAAACGACTGCCTGATGGAGAAACCGGCGAGCGCGGCAGCTGGATCCTCTATCAGCGCGAGATGCTGCTGCAGCATCCGGCGATCGAAGCCGACATGAGTATTCCAAAATTTGCCTTCAAGCAGTGGGACGGAAAAGTTATCCGGGAGGTTGAACTGCTGAAAATCAGAGACGATGCCGACACATCCTCCCTCGAATTTCCCGTCGGCTATGGGGTTCATGCGATTGATTCCTATCAGCAATTCCAGGGGTTGCAGGAAGCGGGAAAAATTCCGCAAGACGTAAAGTTCCAGGTCAGCCTGCCGACGCCCATGGCCACCGGCTACAACTATGTCAGCCCCAATGGCCGGCAGACTTTTCTAGAGGTCTACGAACGTTCCATGGCCAAGGACGTGGCCCATATCCTCGACAATATTCCCCATGATAAACTGGCGATCCAGTGGGATGTCTGTCAGG
>JBPCWG010000425.1:0-2601 GCA_051009705.1 Methyloligellaceae bacterium
TCTGGTAATAGCTTGAGCTCAGATATTTAACCACGGGGAGCGTTTCCCGGGCATGGCGGGACATATCGAGATTCCATTTTCCCGCCGCCCCCATGGATACGGTCAGGGCGAAAATCCGTCTTTCCCACTCATCGTGGAAAGCCGGCTTGTGCGCTTCCCGCTTCACTGGCCCAAAGCCCATCATTCCGCCGAGATCCTGACCGCCATTCATAAGCTGACCTTCCCATGTTCTGCATTCGGTTCCAGAGCCAGTCCCGTGCCGATCATCGAGTCGCGGGTGACAAGTTCCGCAAGCGCATCCTGCTCCCAGCCTTCCGTACCCGACGGACGCATCGGCAGGACGAGATAGCGCATTTCAGCCGTTGAATCCCAAACACTTATGGACGTATTCTCGGAAAGGTCTACACCAAATTCCTTAAGTACACTCCGGGGATCAAGGACGGCCCGAGATCGATAGGGTGCGGATTTGTACCACACCGGAGGCAGGCCGAGCACCGGCCAGGGATAGCAGGAGCAGAGCGTACAGACGACGAGATTGTGGCGCTTCTCCGTATTTTCCAGGGCCTGCATGTGTTCCCCCTGACGGCCTTCAAACCCGAGGGAGCGGATCGCTTCCGTGGCGTCTTCCAGAAGCCAGTTTTTATAGTCGGGATCGCTCCAGGCTTTGGCGACAACCCGGGCGCCGTTGCGCGGTCCTACCTTGTTCTCGTAGGTATCAATAAGAATATTTAGAGCGTCGCGATCCACATAGCCTTTTTCAACGAGAAGGGATTCAAGTGTCCGCACACGTATTTCGGTCTCACTCAATTCCGAATGGTCATGGACGTGATTATGATGGTGTCCGTCGCTTTCATCGCTCATGGACGAGCCTCTTAAGGTTATTGTTTCGCTGGCTTTCGCTTGGTGAGCCCCTGCCAAACCAATGAACCAAATTTACTGGAAAGTGAGCGATAAATCGAGGCGGAAATGTCAGGGATTTGCGTTTTAGAGCTTAACAACCCTCAACCCGACCTTCATTTCAATGCGTGATAGATCCCATCCTTGACGAATGCCGCAAAAGCAAAGGCGAACGTAATATCGTAAGGCGCATCGTGCATTCGATTCGCGGATTTCCGCTGCACGATGACATTTCCCACATCCCGGCCCGTCGAAATTCTCCGAGTGTCGTGGATGGAATTCTGTCCCGGCCGCCATTCCAGTATCAGATTCCCATGGTTGATTTTTTTCTGTTCTCTAAGCACTTTCAGGGACCATGCGTCAGATCCAACAACAACGACCCGGTCAAAAGGCTGAAGCCCATCGGGTATCGGATAAGGATACCGGTCCCGCGGCACACGGGCACTATCTGTTCCAGCAAAAGGCGAAGTACCGTAGGGTCGAAATTCAGGATCTCCGGGTACCAGGATTTTACCGCCGCCATTCTTGCGGAAGGCTTCCACAGACTCGACACGCGCCGGTAGAACCCTCATTTTCTTGCCGGCGAGAGTACCCACAATGGCTTCGCCGGTAAACTGCTGCCACCAGCTTTCCGTGCCCAGATCATACATGACCATATCGAAATGCCGTATCCGGCCGGTATTGCCGAACACGATGGTTTCATCGTCCAGCCTCCTGTCGAATACGACACCGGAATTACACAATGGGCAGTAAGAGATCAGAACCGGTACACCTCCAATCACATCGTTGACGATTTCATGCCACAACAGAATGCGCAGTGGAAAGGCGCGCCGGTCCCCTTTGATATCAATACTGATTACCGGTTCGAGATTGCCGATATCCCGGTAGTTTTTGACATCAACATATTTCGGGTCATGTATCGGAGGGATCGTATCCCGGCGGGGCCCGTCGGACTTGACTTCGCTCAAAGGAACAATCGATTTTGAAAAATCCGTTTTCGGAAATTCTTGGGACCAGGCAAAAATGCTTTCCGCCTTCGCAATCCGGTTGCCCCACATACTGAGCGCCATACCGACGCCGACAAAAAGGAACAGGACAAAAAATTTCACAGGGTGGCTTTGCATGAGAGGCTCTCGCGTTTTCCGAACGATCAAATTTGTTCGACACGAGTTTAGTTTAGTCCCCTGCCCCTGTTTGAGCAAAAAACATCCGCGTGAACTCTGAGTCTGAAAATGGACTAACTTTCATACTTCAGATCGGCGGGAGAAATCAGCACTCCGAACTGCTCACACCAGACAACAACACTCGGATAATTTTTAAGATCGACACCACCGGGGATTTCATACTTCTGACTGCCTTTGAAACTGCGCAAGTTCCCGAGGTCGATATACATCGTTCCATTGACGTCGCTGGAGGACCGGATATTTTCCTTGGGTACGAGGTAAACGTGATATGCAGGACCCGGCCCGACTTCGAAATCCTTGTTCAAGAACACAGTCTTTTCAAAAACCGTAACTTTTCCGGATCCATAGTGTATGGGATCGCTGGGATTGGCGTGTATGAAAGTCCCCTTAGCAACGAGATTTGTTCGCTCGGTATCCGAGAGAGTTTCGGTTGCCGGCGGCGGCGGAAAGATAAAGGGATAGGCAAATAGGGTCGCGGCGACCCCGAATCCAGTTCCCAACATACCACCAACCACGAAGA
>JBPCWG010000426.1:0-5337 GCA_051009705.1 Methyloligellaceae bacterium
TCGCCGATGTGAAAAACCTGATCCTTACGCCACACATCTCCGGTGTAACCAGTGACTCCAACCGGCGCGTGAGCTTCGTCACCGCTGAAAACGTCCGGCAGGGCCTCGTCCGACATTCGACGAACCAAGTGAAAGACTAAATGAAGGATTAAGTGAAGGATTAAGTGAAGGATTAAGTGAAGGATCAAGTCATGAGCGATACGAAAAACTATTCGATTTCCGACCTGCAGGCGTTCATGAACCGCGCCCTCACGGCCAGCAACATATCGGAGGAAAACGCGGCCGCCGTGGCCCGCGCCCTGACAAAGGGGGAGATCGACGGCCACATGGGGCATGGGCTGTCGCGCATTCCCAGCTATACGGCGCAGGCGAAAAGCGGCAAGATCGACGGCAAGACGACACCGGAAGCATCGCGACCCAAATCCTCCATGCTCGCGGTCAATGCCCGGTCCGGATTCGCCTACCCGGCGTTTGAACTTATCTATGACGAGCTGCCGGCGATCGTCCGGGAAACGGGTATCGGCGCGGCCGGTGTGTTTAATTCCAACCATTTCGGCGTCGCCGGGCATCATGTGGAAGCACTGGCGAAAAAGGGCCTGGTGGCCATGGTTGTCGGCAATTCGCCCAAATGCATGGCGCCGTGGGGCGGCAAGGTGCCGCTCTTCGGAACAAATCCGATCGCCTTTGCCTCACCGCGCCGGGATGATGCCCCGTTTGTGCTCGATCTGGCACTCACCCGGGTCAACCGCGCCGGAATCGTCCGGGCGGCCAAGGAAGGCAAACCCATTCCCGAGGGCTGGGCGCTGGACAGCGACGGCAACCCGACGACGGATGCGAATGCGGCGCTGGCCGGGACCATGATCCCCATCGGCGGTGCCAAGGGAGCGGGACTGGCAATCATGGTCGAAATTCTGGCCGCAGCCCTGACAGGTGCGCATTTCGGATTTGAGGCGACGTCGTTTTTCGAAACCGACGGCCCGTCTTCCAATGTCGGACAATATCTGATTGCCATCGACCCCGGCGCCATTGGCGGTCCGGACGGCTATTTCGAGCGGATTGAGACCCTGCTGGGGATGATCGAAAGCGAACCCGGCGTGCGATTGCCGGGAAGCCGCCGCTTCCAGAACCGGGCCAAGGCTGAAAATGAGGGGATCGCCGTCGCCGCTACGCTGGTCACGGAAATCGAGGAAATCCTGGCACCCTAAAACCCAGTCATTTCAATTATATTCCGTGAAAATGTGTTTCCGCGACATTCGGTGTTGCAAAATCCCGAAAGGAACGCCATCTTGAGCAAAATGACTGAGTTGCGGCCCGGGATTTGGCTGGATCTCATTTCGTGGGTTCAATTCAGGTCGAAGGTCTTAACCGGAGTCCTGTCGCTCAATCGTCAGTGATTGTTCGAGATCATTGGGTCGCATTTTCATATCTGGAGTTGAATAATGGATCTGTCTGGCTTAAGTCCGGCTGCAAATGACGCGCCACAGCAGGGAGACCTCATCAAAGAGACCTCCACCAAGGATTTTGTGGCCGACGTCATCGAAGTTTCCAAGGAAACCACCGTCCTCGTCGATTTCTGGGCCCCATGGTGCGGCCCCTGTAAACAGCTTACGCCCTTGCTGGAGAGCGCGGTCAAGCAGTCCGGCGGAACGGTTCGTCTTGTCAAAATGAATATCGACGATCACCCGTCCATTGCCCAGCAAATGGGGGTGCAGTCCATACCCGCGGTATTTGCTTTCAAGGATGGCCGCCCTATCGACGGTTTCATGGGAGCGCTGCCGGAAAGCCAGATCAAGGAGTTTATCCAGAAAGTTGCCGGCGACGGCAAACCGAACCTGGATGCCGAAATCGAAGCCGCGCAGGCGGCGATGGACAATAAGGATTACCACCAGGCCGTTGAAATTTTCGGGGCCGTTTATCAGGCCGACAATTCCAATGTGGCCGCATTCTCCGGCATGGTGAAGGCATATATCGAACTCGGTGAAACCGACCAGGCGGAAAAGATTCTGCAATTGCTGCCACCGGATCTGCAGGACAAGCCGGAAATCGTAGCGGTCAAAACAGCCCTGGAAATTGCCCTGCAGGGAAGCGAAGCGGGAAATCTCTCGGAACTGCTGCGGGCGGTTGAAGCGGAACCTGACAACATGCAGGCCCAGCTCGACCTGGCGATCAGCTATAATGCCAACCAGCAATCGGAAGAAGCGCTCGATGTGCTTTTGAAAATGATTGCTAAAAACAGGGAATGGAACGACGAGGCCGCACGCAAACAACTGGTCAAATTTTTCGATGCCTGGGGACAGACCGACCCCCGGACCCTGGACGGTCGACGCCGTCTTTCATCGATCCTTTTTTCCTGAAGGAAGTAGAGGCACTCAGGCTCGAGTCACATGGAACGCTATCGAAAACTGGCAGATTTACCGGAATCCATTCCCGTTTTTCCTTTAGACGGGGTCATCCTGCTGCCCCGTTCCGGCCTTCCCCTGAATATTTTCGAGCCCCGTTATCTGGCGATGATGGACGAAGTTCTGGGAGGCCACCGGATTATCGGACTGATTCAGCCGAAAACCAGTGAATCCATCGGCGACTCCCCCAAAGGCGACGTCGTTGAACTGAGGGATATCGGCTGCGCCGGACGCCTGACCGCATTTCAGGAAACCGATGACGGCCGTCAGCTTATCACTCTGACCGGCATTTGCCGCTTCCGGCTCGTAACGGAAATCGAAGACGTGAACCCGTTCCGGACATTTCAGGTCGACTACAAGACGTTTGAAGATGATCTGAACCCGGGGCTCGGGGAGCAGGAAGTGGACCGGGAGCATTTGTTGAGTGTTCTGAAGAATTACCTGGAAATCAATGAGCTCAACGCGGACTGGCAGAGTATCAACCGATCCTCGAACGAGTTCCTGGTCAATACGCTGTCGATGATCTCACCTTACGGTGCGGCGGAGAAACAGGCGCTTCTGGAAGCCAAGAACCTGGCCGAGAGGTCGGAGGTTCTGGTCGCCCTGGCGGAAATGGAACTGGCCTCGCGCGACGACGGCTCGGAGCCGACCATACAGTGATGACGGATTTGAGCCACGGAATTGAGCCCATGAAAAACGAAAACGATAAAGCCGAATCTACCGACGCAGTCGATCCGAAACTGCTGGAGATACTGGTTTGCCCGGTGACGAAATCCACTCTGCACTATGACCGCGAGAAACAGGAACTGATCAGCGAAGCGGCGGGTCTGGCCTATCCTATCCGCGACGGCATTCCGATCATGCTCCCCGACGAAGCGCGCAAGCTCGACGCCTGAGCATCTGCCGGAATTAGATGATATCCGCGACGCCTCTTTGAAGATGACACTTCAGGGAGTTGGTGCTGCAGGGAGAAGGCGCTTCCTGCTTTCGTTCGATCGGTTTTTCATTGATAGGGATATGGACGAGAGCGGCAAACAAGCCGAGAGCGACCGCGATCCACCAGACCGTATCGTAGGAGCCGGTGAGATCATAGAAACGTCCGCCCAGCCAGGCCCCCATGAACGCGCCGGTCTGGTGTGAGAGCTGCACAATGCCGAACAGGGTCGCCATGTACCGGACACCGAATATCTGCGCGACGATGCCCGATGTCAGGGGAATGGTGGACAACCACAAAAGGCCCATGACGGCCGCAAACAGATAGATCGTGAGTTCGGTTTTCGGCGCCAGGATTAACAGCGTGATGGCGACGGCGCGGCAAAAATAGAGAACGCTGAGGCCACGTTTTTTCGACCAGCGCTGACCCGCAAGCCCGGAACAGAACGATCCGACGATATTAAAAAGACCGACAATCGCCAGGGCGAACGCCCCGGTCTGCGGCGACAGACCGGAATCCTGGACAAAGGCCGGGAAATGGATGGAAATGAAAGCCACATGAAATCCGCACACAAAAAATCCGGAAATGACCAACAGGTAACCGCGGTGACCGGCAGCTTCCGACAGGGCCGAGGACATGGTTTGCTGGACCTGATCCGCCGCGGCCTGTTTACTGTTGCTTGCGGGTATGAGAAAGGCCGCCGGTATTATGGCGAGCGCCGTTACCGCCAGAATATAGAGAGCTGACTGCCAGCCATAATTGGTGATAAACGCCTGGCCCAGGGGCGTGAACAGGACCTGACCGAAGGAACCGACAGCCGTGCCCAGTCCGAGGACAAAGGAACGTCTCTCGGGTCCGACAAACTTGACCATCGCCGAAAGGGACACCGAGAACGTTGTGAAAGAAACGCCGACACCGACCATGATGCCGGCAAAAAACATCATCAGGATCGGCGCATCCGCCTGCGGGATACCCCAGATGCCGCCGGCGTATAGCAAGGCTCCGATGGTGAGTGCTTTGCGGGCGCCAAGACGGTCGGCAACGGCGCCGGAGATGGGGGCGAACAGACCTATGAGCAAATTCTGCACGGCCAGGGAAACAGCAAACGTTTCCCGCGGCCAGGCATTTGCGGAACTGATGGGTTCCAGGAAAAGGCCGAAGGTGGAACGCAGGCCAAAACTCAGCATACCAATCAGGCAACCGGCCATGACAACCAGAATGACAATTCGTATGGGATGACGGTTGGGGTCGGTTTCCGCGGATGACATGTGGGATTGCTTTCTGAAGTTTCTGGCGGCCTGACGGGTCGGATCTGTGTTTATGTCCTGAAGCCTGGGCAGGACGTTGTGAGTTAAAGGCGTTCACCCCTGAGCAGTTTGGGGATCTGTCCGGAATACCCCGCGGCCTCTTCGACAAAAAACTTTTTGAGAGCGGGTAGACGGTTCACCAGGCCAAGACCGATATCGCGCACCGTGCGCACCGGCAAAAGGTCGTTGGAGAAAAGACGGTTGAGGCCATCCATGACGAGAGCGGAGAAGACACTGTCAAAGCGCCGCCAGCGCTGGTAGCGTTCAAGAGCTGTAAAATTGCCCGGATCAAGCCCAAGACGGAAATCATCGATCACCACTTCGGTAAGTGCGGCGGCATCGCGGAACCCGATGTTCAGTCCAAGTCCGGCAATGGGGTGAACCCCGTGGGCGGCATCGCCGACCAGGGCCAGCCGCGGGGCGATGAACTCCCGTGCCAGATGCATTTCAAGCGGAATGCCGAAGCGCGGCCCGGCGATTTCGAGGGCACCGAGCTTATGCCCGAACCGGCGTTCCAGTTCCGCCAGGAACCGGTCGTCATCAAGCTCTATAATTTCCTGTCCGCGTCTGAGTTCCTCGGTCCAGACAAGGGAGCAGCGGTCCCCGGTCAGGGGCAGAATGGCGAACGGACCGGCAGGCAGAAAATGCTGCACGGCGCAACCGCGATGGCTTTTCTCATGACGGATCGTGGTGACGA
>JBPCWG010000427.1:0-6781 GCA_051009705.1 Methyloligellaceae bacterium
TGACATGATTGCCACCGCCGCCGGATGGGCGCTTCCCGATCTGCAGGGCTGCATCCTTTTGCTGGAGGCGGCTCATATGTATCTCGGCCAGATTGACCGGCAATTGACAATGCTCAGAAAAGGCGGCTATTTCGATGGCATTACCGGTGTTGCCGTCGGCCAGTTCACGGATTGCCCGCCGAGCGGTTCCTGGACTGTGATTGATGTGTTGCGCCAGCATTTATCCGAGTTGAACGTACCAATTCTGGGAGGACTGCCTCTCGGTCACGGTCGGAATGCCCGATCTGTTCCCCTGGGAACAATGGCCCGAATTGACACGGAAACCGGTTCGCTGACCCTGGCATCGGCAACGGAACATTCAAACGCCTGGGCTGCCATTCAACAGGGTCTTGGATCAGAAGCCTAGCTGTGCTGGGTGTTCATCTTCGCATTATGGATCCCCTCTAGGACGTCCACAATACAGGTTGCCGCCAGGGCTCCGGAACCGTAAGCCTGCCCTGGAGCCGCGTCGTTTCACCGCCCAGGTTGAGAGACTGCCAGGCTCCCTGCCATTCCACCGGCAAGGGATAGGGAGGCAGGACGTCCTCTTCGGCTGCAAAACCGAAGCGACCGTAATAAGAGGGATCACCGAGAACGAAAACCCTGGACATGCCCTCCTGTTTCAGACGCTCCAACCCCTCCCTGACCAGGGCGCTGCCGATACCCTGTTTCTGCAACGCCGGTGCGACGCCAAGGGGTCCTAAAAGGGCGACCTTTTCCGCATTGTCCGGAACAGTGCATGGGGTAAACACGACGTGTCCCGCAAGCGCGCCTCCAGCCATTGCGACAAGCGACAGAATCTCCGATGTATCCCTCAGCAATTCCCCGACGAGTGGTAACAGATCCTCATCCAGAAACATCTGGGGATAGAGTTTTTCAATGGCGACAATATCGTCCGGAGTACTTTTGCGAATGTCAGTTTTCTCGACCATAATTTTTTCTTTGATTGAAACGCTGAATTGCCGACCTGACCCACTTCAACTGCCGGTAACAAAATTAGATAAATGACAGTAGCAGAGATCAAACTCCACAAAAACGGTCGAAGTAAATCCGAAATTTCTGAAACTGTTAACCCTGTTTTCTTTTAATTTTGCAGCGCGCCTATTGAATTCCAGGAGGGGTAAATGAGCAGAAATTAATCCCGATTTCCTTATCCAAGTCATTCGGAATGGTGAAACATGCGCGAAAGTTACCGGAGGAATTCAAACTGAATTTTGAAAGATCGGCAGGACCGTGAGGGATTCCCTAGACAGGACATCCAGGAGACCATATCCCATGTATCAGGATCGCCGATAACCCATCTTTTCCTTATACCGAACTTGATATATTCTCGGACTTGAGAGTCAATTTCCGCCTCTTTATGTGATAGCGGTAAATCTGTAGAATTAAAGGACGCCCTGTATGACAATTGACGATATTCTGTCGGATTTCGAGTATCTCGACGACTGGGAAGACCGTTATCGTTATGTGATTGAACTCGGTCGTGGCCTCGCCCCTCTTGACGAGGGTGACCGCAATGGCGAAACGAAGGTCCAGGGTTGCGTCAGCCAGGTTTGGCTCAAGTCCCAGATCGAATTGAGTACCGGGGCCGGTCCCTGCCTGTCGTTCCGGGGGGACAGTGACGCGATGATCGTCAAGGGACTGATTGCAATTCTCATCGCCATGTATTCCGGCCGGCCAGCACGGGAAATTATCGAATCCGAGCCGCAGGAGATCTTCGCGAAAATGAGCCTGCAGGATCATCTGACAGCCCAGCGATCCAATGGCCTGGCCTCCATGGTGGCCCGAATTCGCCGAGATGCGGAGATGGCCCTGAGCCCGGATCCCGCCTGAGCATTCGTCCGCACTGATACAGCCGTCAGCCGTCAGCCACCTGCGCCCGGCGCTCTCACAGCCAGTTCTCGATTGTCGGACAATAATTGTCATCGCCCCAGTGCTGCATCCTCCGGGTCACAGGCGCCAGAACATCCTGCGTTGTCATCAGCCCGTAGTGACGCGCCAACCGGGTGAGCGCAATCTGCAACAGAATCTTTCCCGAGCGTTTCGGCCAGTCATTGAGTTTTTCCGCGTCTTCAATACCGTTCAGATGACAGCACACATCAATCAGAACAGCGGACAATTCGGGGCCAACGGTCTCAAGTGCCCGATGCACCCGGTCACGTGCCGCAATGGCAGAATCACAGATGTCCGCCAGGACGTTCGAAACCTCGTTGCTACTGCTTTTTGACGTATATTGCCGGTTCCAGCCCTGGGTCACGCGCGGTGTCCACTGGCTGCGTTCGAAATAATGCCGCAGTCTTTCTCCCGCAATAAATTGTGGTTCACTTATCAGTGCCTGGCCGCTGCGACTCTTCCGCTGCCGCAGCCAGTGCAGCGGGCTTTCCTTGGCGTCCAGGGTCACGGGCTGATAAGACCCGTCGTCCTGGCGGATCTGCGATTTAACGCGGCACTGATGCTGGGCACGGTAACTGTCTTCGAGGGCTTTTATGCGTCGCAGCCAGGCAGAACCCGCCACCGTCAGTCTCAATCCCGGGTTCGATTTTTCGATCCAGTCGCGGTGCAGAAATTCAGCCACAGTCGCTTTGGAAATTGTGGATTGCGTTTTTATCTTGCCTGTGGTGACAGAATATACGGCAAACTTTTCGGATGAATGCCCTGTTTCATCACAAGGACGCAGGACCAGTTTCCGGCCTTGTAAATATCCGAGAATCTTCAAAGCCTGTTTTGCAAGCGCGGGAGACACCGACATATCATGCCTGTAGTTCATCTCTAAACTCCTTTCAAGCCGGGTTACAACTAGCGTTGTTGTTCCACACCGAACATGGAGCGGATCGTTGTCTCCAGAGTGCTCAGAAGATAGTCGAAATCTGGATCGTCGCGCATATCTTCGACGACGACGCAGGCATGGGCCACAGTCGTGCGATCCCGATGGAAGAGGCGTCCGACGGCGGTAAAAGTGAGCCCGTAGCAGATATGGGTCAGGTACATGGCGATTTGCCGGGCAAAAGCGACTTGCGCCGGACCGCGGCTGGGCGATCGTATCTCACTTCGATGTATATTGAATATACGCATTACAGCGGCCTCGACCACGATCCTGTTCGATTCCTGAAACTGCCTGGTCACCTGGCAAGGGGGCTTATCTGGTGGTTCTCTGTAAGAAACTTCCGCAAGGCCTGTTGAATCGATTTGATGCACCATGACAAACTCCTGATCCCGTCTGAATCGGACTTGAAAAGAGACTCATCTTTTTCTGAATATCATTCTTTTCAAAACACCGGACCACCCTATCTCTGGATCTGGGAACGGGGATAAGTTTGGGCGCGAGATTGATTTTGTGATTAATAAAATACTTTACGAATTCGAACATTCTATAAGTCTGCAGTTGTCTATAATACGAACATTGGAAATGCAGAAAGATACGCCGTGGCGGCTCCGATTTCCGGAGCCGTAAAAAGACGTCTTCCGGAATGAGACTACCAAATTTCCTTATATCTAATTGACTTGGATCAAAGCCCCCAGGCCGGCCCTGGCCTAGTGTTTAGTCAGCGCCAGATAAGAGGCGTGGAAGCAAAGGAGATTCATATGTTCTCGCACATTCTCATTCCGACGGACGGGACGAAACAGTCCGACAAAGCGATTGAAAATGGTATTGCTCTCGCCAAGAAGCTTGGCGCTAAAGTTACCGCCGTGAATTGTTCCGTACCCTGGAGTGCCATTGCCGTAGGGGAAATCGTTTCCATATTTCCGGAGGCCGAGTATGTCGAGACCCAGAACAAGGAAGCCCAGAAACTTCTGGAAACGATCTCGGATAAGGCCAAGGCCGCAGGCATCGAAGTCACCACGCGGCACCTGTTTCACAACCATGCCTATCAGGGCATTCTCGAAACCGCGAAAGAGGCCGGTTGCGATCTGATCTGCATGGCCTCCCATGGTCGACGTGGGCTTGAAGGTCTGCTGATCGGCAGTGAAACTACCAAGACACTGACGCACTCGGAGATCCCCGTCCTCGTGTATAAGTAGAGATCGACCGCACGTCGGGTACCCGCCCTCGTGCAAAAGAGAGAATGGCGGTTTCAATTCCGCCGCTCTCCCTGGTCTTCCTTCAACCGCCCTCTTTCCCCGGAATTAACCCGGCCATTATCCGGGCATTTTCACTCTCTTCCCCCTGCAGCCCGGCAATCACCCCTTCCCGGTCTTCCGGAGTTCTATTCTGACTGAGTTTCCATTTCCCGGAAATATTTGCAATCGTCATCTCAATCCCGACGATTCCGCGCATCTGCCTGCGCATATATTCTTCCGGTGCATCACTGATTTTCCAGGGATTTTGGCGATCTGACTCTTGATGAGATGTCAGTTTTTCTAAATGCGCATGCAACCAGTCAATATTCTTTTTGACCGCAATCCTGCCGGTCACATGTACGACAATATAATTCCAAGTCGGAACAACCTTGCCATGCTGTTTCTTGCTCGGATACCACTCCGGCGAAATATATTGCTGAGCTCCTTGAAATATCGCAAGCGACATTGAAGTTTGATCGACTTGCTTCCAAAGCGGGTTCGCGCGCGCCACATGCACCGCAAGAACTCTGTTTCCCTCCGCGTTTTCGTCCAGGATCATCGGCAGATGGTCAGCGTGGGGAACGCTGTCAATGACATGTACCAATGTCGCTAGGGAATAAGTCCCAATCGCATTTGCCAGGACATCAATACGATTTTCTATAAAAAGTGGATGTTCATACATGCATTGTCGACCGTTGAGTTAAGACTTTTCAACTCTATCCAGATTCGATAAATCTTGTGTCCAGTCCTGCGCCGAGCGAAACCACACCTGTCGTTTCGGTTTTAGTTCACTTCGCTGATCAATCGTACCGACTCGAATATTGTAGACTCTGGGACCATCTTCATCGGCCGTCGCATAAACCGGAGAACCGCAATCACTGCAGAAAGTCTGCTGTCTGCGCGCGCCACTATCGCCGATCTTCACGTAGATTTTTGGTTTACCCTTTAAAAGTCTGAATCCATCTACAACTGTTCTGGCAATTGTTCGATAAGCAGATCCGGAAAGCGTCTGACAATCAGTACAATGGCAAATTGCCAGACCAGTCGGGTCCAGTTCCGCTTCATAAGAAATTTCACCACAATGGCATTTTCCACTTACTTTCATGCAACAAGCCTTTCCACAATATCTAACATATTTATACGTTGACAATTTTCGAGATTGATTTTTCCAAATTCACCATTGACTTAGCCTAGCGGAGATCAAAACAATATTGAAGCATCGAAATCTAACCGAGAAATTGATTAATATTGTAAATAATTAAAGACGAAACAAATTGAATCTGCTAAAAAGCGCTTCATTCTGGTCAGTTTTGCCGGGGTAGCTCAGGGGTAGTAGCGCATCATTGGTAATGATGAGGTCGAGAGTTCAATTCTCTCTCCCGGCACCAGAAAATTCAAAGACTTAATCGATTTCAATTTCATGTAAAAATTATTTGGGTCGTCACTAGCTCCATTTCCACACAACTGAAACGCTATCCAAACGTTTCTGCGTTCTAGCAGCTACTGTCGGAGGTTCCCAGTATGGGAACAGGAGCAATTTAAATGAACAAAATCTTTGGTTATTGCCGTGCCTCAACAGTAGATCAATACCAGGATCTACAACGCAATGCTCTGACCCAGGCCGGCTGAACCGAATTCTTTGAAGAGAATGCCTCGGGGTCAAAGAAACACAGGCCCGAATTGGACCGTTTGCTATCTCAAGTCTGTGAAGGAGATAAGGTTGCTGTCTGGCGATTGGATCGGCTGGCTCGATCCATGAAGCAACTCACTGAAACCGTCGAAGACCTGCAAGTTTGCTGTGTTGATCTTCAATCCTTGACTGAAAATATCGTGAGAAGCCCCCTGTTTGCAGCACACCATTGTAGAGCTTCAGGTACGGGTGGACGCATGTTGAGAGCCTGCTAGGCCCGGATATGATTGTACTGTCTGAGCGATTTATTTAAGACTGTTTGAGCTTGTCGGATTATCGAGAACCACTGTAGCGCAGGAGAATAAAATAAATGTGCGGTATCTACAAATTGCAGACGTACATCGCACATGTGGGGCCTGCACCCTCATGTCGATCCTGTCCGGACCGCACCAAATGGCGAGCCTTTTAACTCCTGATGAATCCCGGATCCTTCACCCGACAATCTTGTGAATCGGTCCGGAAATCTCACCCGGGCTACGGTCGATCAATTCCACAAGGATGCCGTTAGGGTCTTCAACGAATACCTGATACATCAACGGGTCCTTGATCAGCCGGTCCCAGTAGGGAATGTCGGCACCGGCGAGGCGGTCAACGACCTTGCGGGCCTCAGTACAGGCCAGGGCTATGTGGTTATCTCCGCCGGAATCTGTCAGGGTTTCCCTTTGCGCCTCACCACCATTCCCGGATGCGTTCGTATCTTCGACCAGATGAATGATGGGACGATCCCCCGCATAGAGCCAGTAACCCTTGGTATCGAAGGCGGTCGGGCGAAACCCATTTTCCAGGCCGAGCAGGTCTTCATAGAAATGCCGTGTGTCTTCAAGTCTGGAAGTACGAATTCCGCGATGGTCCAGTGCGATAACAGTCATGGTTTCCTCCGGTCAGAATGGAAGGCTAGAAATGTGACATTTAATTCCCCGCGTGACAACTCCATGCCCGCAATGTCACGCACTGAGGCGCAAACAGGTTTGCCGGCAAAATCCCCTATTGTCC
>JBPCWG010000428.1:0-2903 GCA_051009705.1 Methyloligellaceae bacterium
TTTTTGCTGCTCTGCATTATCTATGGTTATGCAGCCTTCACCTACCAGCTTCTTCCATTTGAAAGAAATCTCGCCTTTCTACCCAACACTTTGCCAAAGAGCCTGGCGATACTTGGAGCCATCATCGCAATTGTCGTTCTCCTTTCACCCAATGTAACCGGTGACGATGGCGAGGTGCTCGGTGCGTTGAATTGGGAACAGATCCGCCAGTTCAATTACGGGCAGGCGCTGTTCCTGATATTCGCAATGGTTGCCTATGCCCTGTTGCTTCAGCCGATCGGATTTGTACCTGCTACGGTTCTGTTCATTACGGGCGGCGCGGCAATTCTGGGAGAAAGAAAATTTCACTGGCTTGTTCCAATTGCTCTGATTGCAGCCTTTACAGTCTGGTATCTCGTCCAGGAATTGTTAGGAATATTCCTGCGTCCCTGGCCCTGGTTTATATAACGGATTCAAACAATGCTTGAGGGAATTCTCGCTGGCCTGACAACAGCGCTTACGTTTCAAAACCTGTTAATGGTCGTTGCCGGCTGTATACTCGGGACCTTTATCGGCATGCTTCCCGGTCTTGGGCCGATGTCAATCATTGCCATCATGATCCCGGTCGCCATCAAGATTGGGGATCCTTCGACGGCGCTGATCATGCTTGCCGGGGTCTACTATGGTGCCGTATTCGGCGGATCGACGTCATCAATCCTTATTAATGCGCCAGGCATTGCCGGAACGGTTGCAACTTCCTTCGACGGCTATCCCATGGCGCGGCAGGGAAAAGCGGGCAAAGCCCTGACCATCGCCGCGATCGCCTCATTTGCCGGGGGAACCGTGGGGGCAATCCTGATGTTTGGATTTGCGCCGGCCCTGGCATCCGTGGCGCTCCTCTTTCACTCATCTGAATATTTTGCCCTCATGATTGTTGGATTGTCAGCCATTGCCGCCTTTGCAGGAACCGGCAAGGTTGCCAAGGCCCTGATGATGACCGTGCTTGGTCTCATGCTGGCAACCGTCGGAGAGTCGGCCCAGTTCAATGCACCCCGATTTACAATGGGTATTCAGGATCTGCAAAGCGGTTTCAGTTTCATTACATTGGCCATGGCCCTGTTTGCACTCCCCGAAGCAATCCACCTCGTATTAGATCCCAAGCGCAGCAAAACCAGTGACGGTGGCGAAAGCGGGGAAATCAAGGATTTGCGCATTACCCGGGAAGAAGCAATGGAAATGGCTCCGGTTGTCGCACGTCAATCGGTTCAGGGATTTCTCATTGGCGTCATGCCAGGTGCCGGTGCGACAATCGCATCATTTCTCGGATATGCCGTCGAGCGGAATATTGCCAAGGGGGAAGATCAGGAGAAATTCGGGAAAGGTTCCATCAAAGGTTTGGCTGCTCCGGAAACCGCCAACAACGCGGCATGCACGGGATCTTTTGTTCCCTTACTCACCCTTGGAATTCCTGGTTCCGGCACAACGGCTATATTGTTAGGAGCACTTATCGCACTCAATGTCTCGCCCGGTCCAAGACTGATGATTGACCGCCCCGAGATCTTCTGGGCGGTGATCATTTCGATGTACATTGGCAATGTTGTGCTGCTCATCTTGAACCTGCCACTGATACCCTACATCGCCAAGGTATTGGCGGTGCCCCGAAACTATTTGATACCGTTCATATTGTTCTTCACATTAATGGGCGCATATATCGGGCAGAACAATGTAACCGAGCTATTGATATTGATCGGGCTGGGTTTTATCGCGACGGTACTCAGGTTTGCAGATTATCCCCTGCCGCCCCTTTTGATAGGGTTTATCCTGGGGCAATTGCTGGAAGACAATTTTTCCAGGGCTGTGAACATTGCCGATGGTGTTGGGTTTATGTGGCAAAGGCCTATGACACTGACTCTTTTGATCATAGGTATCGCTCTGATTTTTGTACCCGCCTATCGCAAGCGTAGAGCAACCCTGAAACGCCAAGGTGTGGCAGAGGGCGATTGATTGCCATTGATTTGGTCGTCCATAGGGCCAGCATTTAATTTCACTGGCCAGACTTATGCGACTACGTTCACCGATGAAAACCAACAGGCGGTCTAAATGCATCTAAAAGGCATCAAGCAGAACTCGCCGGTTTGAACATCCATTCAGAATAATGCGTCAGAGTTTTTTGTGACAATTAGATTTTGTTGCATCAAATAGGCAGACAGAGAGAGCGACGAGGTCTCACTTGTTGCAACGATTTGCAGGTGATTGTACTCTCACTGCCGATATGAGAATGATCTAACTATCAAACTAAATAGGAGTTGCACTATGTCCAAGCTCCAAAGCCGGATTGAAGTCAATAATGCAGTATTCTCGCTTCCCTACTATGTCGCCAGGGACGAAGGTTATTTTGAGGAGGAAGGCATTGAGGTCGAACTTATACGCGCTGGATCGGGACGTGATCGGGACAAGGATATTCCGGATCAGCCAATAGAAAATCATTCTATGGTCGAGTCTTATGGGTGGCACAAGGGTATAGAAAGTGGTGAGTTTGATCTCTATCGTGCCTGCGAATGGGGGCAGATTCGGCGAACCCAGGATAGTCGAAAGGACGCCAAGGTTATTTGCAAACGTGCCGCCGTATCCCCGCAGGCAATTATCGTACTTCCGGATTCTGAGATGAACATTCCTCAGGATCTCAAAAACAAGACCGTTGCGGTCAATTTTCATGCCGGTTCGCATTACATCACACTTGGGATGCTCGGCGGCTATCTCGACCGGGATGAAATCAAAGCCGTCCATTGGGGCGGGCCAAAGCAGAGATTTGAGGCCGTGCGTGATGGAAAAGTCGATGCCGCAGCTGTTATGGAGCCATGGATTACGGTCGCCGAAAAACTCGGATACAAAGTTATTTCTGAGGCCTTCTATGAAGGCGCCGA
>JBPCWG010000429.1:0-3163 GCA_051009705.1 Methyloligellaceae bacterium
AGAAACATTCCGGTACGGCGGCTCTTCTTGTCGGGGTCGCGCAGTTGGCGCAATGCCAGGATGAATCCGATTATAATTGCGGACCAGACAACGAAATCCCCGATCAGTGTGCGCTGGAAGAACACCCATCGGGGAAAGAAATCTCCGGACAGAATGGTTTTCTCATAGGCGTGGCCAATGGTCTTCGCAGCGGACTCTGAAGACACGGATCCCGCAAGCCAGAGGTGAATCCCGTACAATGCCACAAATCCCGCACCTGCAGTCACAACAGTCAATATCCATTGCTTGACCTGCAGGGACCGGTTATCCGATTGCGCAAACTGGATAAGCATGAAGGCCGCGAAGATCGGCATGTAGAATACGGATTTAATTGTGATTGCCGCAGCAAGGGAAATCAGCGCACCCGAAATCCAGGCATGCATGTAAGTTCTTGCCGGCTGCAGCATGAAATACAAGCCCGCCACCAGGAGCGCGGTCGCGATCGGGTCGGCTCTGAAACTGGTTCCGTGCTGGATGACCGTGGACAAGGAAAAATAGCAGAGGACCGAGAATAGAGCGGCGGCAGGCCGATAGAATTGACAAGCAATGCGAAACAGCAGATAGCCGGTTAGGCCCTGGAGCGCGAGCATAACGGCTCTTGCGGCAATGACCTGATCCGCTTCGTTCGTGGATACGAAAGCCAGCCAGCCAAACAAATGTACATGAAAAGCCTGGAGACGGCGGGTCAATGTGCCGTTCAGTTGTTCGTGGACATGGGAAAGGTAATAGAACTCGTCCCAGTTGATATTGCTGACACCGGCGACATAGAATTTGACAAGCAGTACTGCGCCCAACAGGGCCATCAGGGATCGGGTCCAGCTATCGACGGACACTGAACGGAGTTCCGAATGATCGGAAAAATATTGACTGGGTACGACAGACATTTAACCCGAGAATCCACTAAATACGAGATACCACCGGATCAAATCCTAGGTTAACAGAGTAAAATTTTGATTTACTGGAATTAGAAAATAGTCGAAATATTTTCCTCCAATCTGAAGGAATGGGTAAAATTCAGCGCTAAAAGCTCGAACTTTCGAAACAGATCGTTTACACAACTTACTAGAGTATTAATAATTGGATAACTGACCATGATCTATGACCACCGCACTTATATTTGCCGTCCCGGAACCGTCAAACAGCAAATTGCGCTTTATGAGGAATTTGGTCTTGCGACCCAGGTTAAGCATCTGGGAAAGCCGACTTTATATGCCACAACAGAAGTTGGTGATTTAAATTCTTTCACGCACATTTGGCCATATAGCAGCATCGCGGAACGCGCGGAAAAGCGGGCAGAACTGTATAACGATCCGGATTGGCAAACTTACTTGAAAAAAAGTGCGGAAGCAGGACTACTGGTCCAGCAGGAGAACAAAATTCTCGTTGGAACCGATATATTCGACAAGGTTTAGTTTCGGAGCAACCACCAATTCAGGCATATGTCATGAGTGATCGTGAGCACACGACAAGTCAATCAGAAACGAAAAAGCTGGCCATTGCCAGTCTGGGATCGATTGGGCTGGAAGTAGCCAGGCATATAGACAGAGGAGAAGTACCTCATATCGAGCTCTCCCAGGTTTCGGCGCGTAATATTGACCAGGCGAAAGAAAAAGTCAGCCAATTCAGGCGGCCGCCAGATGTTGTGCCGGTAAGTGACCTCGGTGGTTTTGATATTCTGCTGGAGTGTGCACCTGCTGCAATCTTTGAAACGGTTGTTGAGAAAGGTATAGAAAATAGGGCGCTAATCCTTACTTTGTCCGTGGGTGCATTGCTGGAGCGAATGACACTTGTCGACAAAGCAGAAGCCCAAGGTGCTAGAATTACCGTTCCGACCGGTGCGCTCCTGGGGCTTGATGCGGTCAATGCGGCCCGGCACGGCACGATCAAGTCCGTAAGGTTGAAGACAACAAAAAATCCGCGAGCACTTGCCGGGGCACCGTATCTGGAAACCCTCGATTTTGATATTTCTTCACTGACGGAGCCAAAAATGATATTTACCGGATCTGCGCGGGAGGCGGCCAAAGGATTTCCGGCCAATGTCAATGTTGGCGCGGCGCTTGCGCTTGCCGGAATTGGGCCAGACAAAACAGAAGTGGAAATCTGGGCCGATCCGTCAGTATCCCGCAACATACATAATATCTCCATGGAATCGGATTCTTCCAACCTCTCAATGTCTATCGAAAATATCCAGTCCGAGACCAATCCTGGAACAGGCAAAATAACCGCCCTGAGTGCAATCGCCGCGCTGGAAAGACTTTCCGCACCTCTGTTTGTCGGAACATAATTGTTGGGATCTGAATTCCGGTTCAGCGCTCAGACGAAGCAATCTGATCATAAAATGATCGCCTATAATTCGGGAAGAAACGGCAGATGAATTTTACCACGAGACCAGAGCTGATCGGAACATTCGGAGCGGTAACTTCTACGCACTGGCTGGGCAGTGCCGTGGGTATGTCCATTCTCGAAAGTGGTGGTAATGCATTCGATGCGGCGGTGGCCACCGGTTTCACCCTGCAGGTAGTCGAGCCGCATCTTAACGGACCCGGAGGCGATTTACCTGCAATTTTCTATTCCGTAAGAGAGGATAAGGTTCGCGTGCTCTGTGCCCAGGGACCCGCTCCCGCGGCCGCTAATATTGAACATTTCCGCAGTCTTGACCTTGATACGGTTCCCGGGAGCGGTCTTCTGCCGGCGGTAATTCCGGGAGCGTTTTGCGGCTGGATGCAGCTCCTCAAGGATTTCGGTACAAAGCGGCTTCGCGAAGTGCTGGAGCCGGCAATTTACTACGCCAGGACGGGTTATCCAATTGTCCCCAATATTGCGAATACCATCGGCAAGGTCTCGAAACTGTTCCAAACGGAATGGACGACCTCCGGAGAAATCTATCTCAACAATGGCCAGGTTCCGGAGATCGGATCACTGCACAGGAATGAAAAACTGGCCGAAACCTATCGTCGCCTTGTAGAGGAAGCAGAAAAAAGTTCGGCAGACCGTGAAGGACAGATCGAAGCAGCGTTGAAGTTATGGCGAGAAGGATATGTGGCGACGGCCATAGATGAATTCTTTCAGAGCAACGAAATTCTCGACCCCTCCGGTCGCAGGCACTCGGGACTGCTTACCGGTG
>JBPCWG010000430.1:0-6767 GCA_051009705.1 Methyloligellaceae bacterium
TGGATTCCTTGCTCGGCCTCGGTCAATATGCCAAGGAAGACAAAACGCGACTTTCGGTGGTGTATACGGGTTTCCTCGGTGACAATGAGAATATTCTGTTTTGGGTGGCGCAATTTCTCTCGGAAGCTCTCAGGTTTTGTCAACGCAATCCGAACGAGGAACTTCAGGCGGTTATCATGTTCGATGAGGCTGACCTTTATATTCCTGCAAATTCAAAACCCGCGACTAAAGAACCATTGGAGAGCCTGCTCAAGCGTGCCCGTTCAGCCGGCATCGGGCTGATGTTGGCCACACAGAGCCCGGGTGACTTGGACTACAAGTCGCGGGACCAGATTACATCCTGGTTCATCGGAAAAGTTCGGGAGGACACGGCACTCAAGAAACTCAAAGCCGCTTTCTCCAGTGATACCGGTATTGATCCCGTATCGGCGCTGCCCAATCAGAAAGTGGGCGAGTTTCATTTGATCCAGGAGGGTACGGTGACGCCCATCAAGTCCCATATGTCCCTGATCGAAGCACAACAGGTACCTTTCGACAGGATCGAGAAGCTCTCTTCCGTAACTGTAAACCGGCCCAAGAAGCAACTGCTGCTGGATTTGAGTGCTGAAGAAGAGGCAAGAAATAAAGAACTGGAAGAACAGGATCGAGCACCACTGAAGATCGAGGTGGAATAGGTTCCACCTCGTCGATTTCTGTTGGACAAATGTAGTTAGACAATGATGCGCAGTATCGTGCCCGTCCGGCTTAACTCTCGCGACAAAGCTGGAAGGCTTTTACCAGGGCTTCTTCCTGATTTTTGAAGGATCCGATTTTCTGTCCGCCTCTCGCCCATTTGTCAATGAACGCATCTGCTTCATTGGATTCAATATCGGAATGCACGCCCAGAGCATGGTAATTTGTCGTATTGCCGGAAATAGAGCGAATCAGAATGGCTTTGTTTCCACCGTAGCTCGCCGTGTAAACTTCGCATCGCTTTGGCAGAAGATCATTCGACTTGGGAACGATTATTGCTGTTTTCTGTTCCCGAGATGTCGTTGTGACAGTGCTCTTTGTATCCGGTTTCGGCTGGCCAAGTGAAGCTGTGCGGGACCGGGACTGGGAAGAGCTGATCTTCGTTTTTGGTTTCGCCTGGGCGTAGAGCTCGGCTTTGCTACAGTGGCTTTTTCTGAATGATTTGGCCACTGATTCAATATCGTTCGAGTACCCCCTGTCCGTCGGTGACCATTTTTTTGTCAGATCCGTATAGGTTACGGGTCTTTTGAATCCCTGCGCCCAGGGAAGCAGCCACTTCTGAACTTTCCGCGTCCGGTTTGCCACGGGGTTCTCGACGCGTTTTCCGGAATACATTTGAATGTGCTGCAAATGGGCAAGTACGCCGGTGCTGACATTTGCAAATTTTTCGCCTGCAACACCGCCTCCGGTCGCACCGAGACCGGCAAAATTGTTCTGATTGAAGGCAACATCGCCTTTACGTCCGTTGGGGGCATGAAAACGGAGCCAGTTTGTCTCAACGATCATTTGGAAAAATGCATAATCCCAGCGAATTCCCAGATTCTGCCCGTGCTGCTGATAATGTTCAGCGATCGTGTTAAATTTCGATCTGAGGTTCTTGTTTCTCTTTTTTAGATACGACATCAGTCGATCCGGTGTCACGCAGATGGGAACCTGATTAGACGCGGATGTGCGAATGGGAGGTGTTTTTGCTGCGTAGGCCAGGGAGCTTACGGAGGTGAAAAACAAGGCAAGGAGAAGTACGGATACACGTTTAACCATGATACACATTACTCAACTCTACTAAACTCGGTTACTTGAAGGAGAGCAGCTGAATTTCGCCTTAACAGGTCTTGGGGATAATCTTCAGTGCTCGAAAACCTACTAAATCTTTTCAAGCTTGCGTTCTTAGAGTTAACAAATCGAAAACTTTGGGCGGCAATGCGGCAAATAATCAAATTACTTTGTTAATTTTAATTATTTGGTTCCTGAGACCCGTAGAGAAGGCGATAACAGCGCGAAAATCCGGCTGATCACTATCGGCCGTTTTGCAAATTTAAAGGACCTTGGATAATTGTCACAATCGGAAAGTAAAAAGTTACAGAACTTATAAAAAGCCTAGCTAATTCAAAGATTTTTCTATTAAAATCCAGGAAAAGATTCGGGCCGCAAGCAAGTTCCGCAGGGGTGGGCTCGAGCAGACAGCAGGCGATAGCTTGATTTTGACCGGCACCAATCTGCTTCGGAGACAGGGATGAGCTTGAAAGACCGACAAATTGGTCTGGGACTGGAACGCTTAGGACTGTTTCCCCTCAATCACCCCATAATTTCCTTCATTTTGTTTGTGGCTATTTCCGCGGCCTGCGTCGTTGGAATTCAGAGATTGAAAGTTGAAGATTCCCTAAGTGAACTTTTTCGGTCCAATACTACGGAATTCCTTCAGTATGAATCCCTGACTCAACAATTCCCGTCCAGTGAATTCGATGTCCTTGTGGTTGTCGAAGGTGAAAAACTCCTGACCCGATCTTCCCTCGACGCCATTCGAAGCATGATCATCGAACTTCAGTTCGTCGATGGCATGACTGGACTGGTCTCCATGTTCTCCGCTCGCCAGCCGCCTGAGGAAGGTGAAATTCCGCCACCCTTGTTTCCGGACGAGTTTCCGGAAGGTGCTGAATTCGAGCAGTTATTGGAACGCATCCGATCCAATGAGATCATCAAGGGCAAGCTGCTTTCAGATTCAGGTGATCTGGCCCTTGTTGTCATTGCACTTGATCACAAAGTCGTTTCGAGCAAAGGGCTGAGGAAGGTCGTTGGCGAAATTCAGGGTATCGTTGATGGGGAACTCAAAGATACCGGCTTGATCGCCCAGTTGTCGGGCGCCCCGGTCATGCAACTTGAAATTCGCAATGCGGTTGAACGTGACCGGCTGATTTACAATGGCCTCGGATTTCTGATCGGCGCTTTGATCGCCATCCTTTTCTTTCGTCAATTTTCAATGATGGTCATCGCCGCAGCGCCACCGGCCATCGCCATATTGTGGTCCCTCGGAATTCTCGGCTGGATGGATTTCAGGCTAAACCTGTTTCTCAATATAATGTCACCACTGATCATGGTCATGGGCTTCTCGGACACCATGCAGATTACCTTTGCCATGCGCGACCGACTGCTGGCCGGAGACGACAAGAGAACCGCCATTCGCTATGCCATCCTAACCGTGGGGCCGGCCTGTGTGGTTACTGTGATGACGGCGGCGGCGTCATTTATCACCCTGCTTTTTTCCAGCTCCGCCCTGATCCGGACATTTGGCGCTGCAGGGGCACTTTCGACACTCATTGCCTATGTTTCGGTGATCGGTCTGATGCCGCTGTTTGCCATGATCCTGCTACGCGACAATTCGAAAATTGCTACGGGATCCATGCGCCAGGATCGGGCTGTCAACTGGTTGCGATCAATTTGCGGCTGGATCGCCGACAAAATTATCGGTCGTCCCATCTACTACTCGGTACTTGGGATCGGTCTGGTTATCGCCTTCGGCTATGCGCACCTGACACTCGAACCCCGTTACCGGCTGGCGGACCAGGTGCCGGACCGGGAACAGGCCATTGAAGCCAGCAACCGGTTGGATACGAAACTTACGGGTGCAAATCCTGTTCACGTGCTGATCGAGCTGCCGAATGAGATGGAACTGTATACTGAGGATGCGCTCTCGATCATTCAGACTGTTCACACGAATGTGGAAAATCAGGAAGGTTTCGGCAATGTCTGGTCCGTTTACACCTTGCAGAAATGGCTCGAAGAGGCCAACAAGCCGGGCATTCCTGTTCTTCAGCAATATGTCGACCTGCTGCCGGAACATCTGACATCGCGGTTTATTGCCGGCAGTAAAAAAGCGGTCGTTGTCACCGGGCGAATTCCCGATATCGATTCGAGCCGTATCTCGCCTCTCATTGATCAACTGGATCAAAAACTCGACAAAGTACGAAAACAATTTCCTGAAGTTAAGATTTCCGTCACAGGCCTGTCTGCGATCGCGGCGCGCAATAGCGGTTCGATGATTGAACAGCTAAACTTTGGTCTGACGGCGGAAATGATTTTTGTCGCCATGCTTATCGGCATTGCATTCCGATCGGTTATGATCGCTTTTATCTGCATAATGCCCGGTCTGTTCCCGATAATTGCCTCGGGTACATTGCTGGCCTTTACGGGTGAAGGATTGCAATTCGCAAGTATCGTCGCTTTGATTGTCGCCTTTGGTCTGGGACTGGACGCGACCATCCACTACCTCAATCGCCTGCGCCTCGAGGATGATCCCAATGAAGATCCTGCCATTGGTATAAAGCGTGCGACTGTGCTTGTTGGACCGGCACTCATTCTGACAACCATTGTGCTGGCCTGCGGTTTAGCGGTGACCATGTTCTCCGATCTTCCCAGCCTGAGACTGTTTGGGCGGCTCTGTGCTGTGACATTAGTGGCAGCACTGGTCGGCGACTTACTGATACTGCCGGCAACCCTGCTGCTCGTACGCAAGATCGAGAGACGGTTCAAGAAGAGAACCGTCCCGGGGGCTGCCTGAATGTTATTACAGGGCTAAACTGTTTCCAACCTGGACAACGGTCGATCAGTTTTCGAGGAAACCTCTTTTTTCAAGAAGGGGATCAATTTCCGGCAGACGACCTCTGAAATGTTTATAGGCCGCATCCGGAGGCTCAGAACTCCCCGAGGAATAAATATAGTTTTTTAGACGTGAGGCTGTTTCCGGATCGAATATGTCCCCTGATTCCTCGAACGCCGCGAATGCATCCGCGTCCATGACTTCCGACCACAAATAACTGTAATAGCCAGCCGCATATCCGGGGCCTGAGAATAAATGCGAGAAATGGCTCAAGCGATGGCGCATTGATATTTCCTTTGGCATATCAATGTTTTGCAGGCATTTCTCTTCAATGGCCAATATCTCGGAATCCACCGCAGCGTCGCGTTTGTGAATCTCCAGATCGACGATTGCCGAGGCCAGATATTCGACCGTCACAAATCCCTGATTAAAGTTGCGGGCCTTGAGGATACGTTCGACGAGTTCGTCGGAAATGGGATGGCCGGTCTGGTAATGCACGGCAAAGCGTTTGAGAATCTCCGGCTGTGATAGCCAGTGCTCGAAAAGCTGCGACGGTAATTCGACGAAATCCCTCGCAACGCGGGTTCCTGCAATTCTCGGATAGGTGACATCAGACATTAGTCCATGCAGAGCGTGACCGAATTCATGAAACAGTGTTCGGGCATCGTCAAAGCTCAGAAGCGACGGTATGCCTTCTCCGCCTTTAACAAAATTCATGACATTAATGATGATCGGTCGTACACGGTTGTTCAAGTTCTCCTGGGTCCTGAAGCCGCTCATCCATGCGCCACTACGCTTTGACGGTCGGGCAAAATAATCGCCGAGGAACAACCCCACCTGGGCTCCATCGGAATTCGTGACTTCCCATGCCCTGACATCAGGATGATAAAGTTTGACGTCTTCAACTCTGTTGAATTCCAGTCCAAACAGCCGATGCGCTGTATGGAATGCAGCTTCGATCATATTTTCGAGCTGGAAATAGGGTTTGATCTCCGTCTCGCTAATATCGAATTCAGCACTCCGAACCTTTTCCGCATAATAGCGCCAGTCCCAGGGTTCGACCTTGAAATTATCGCCGCTCGTTTCAATCAGATCCTGGAGCTTGTCACGTTCTTCCGTGGCCGTTTTTTTGGCCGGTTCCCAGACAGCATCCAGAAGTCCCGAAACGGCCGTACTCGATTTAGCCATCGAGTCATCGAGCTTGTAGTCGGCATAGTTGCGGTATCCGAGCAGTCTTGCCAGCTCCAGTCTCAGATCCAGAATCTCCCTGATGTTTGCAAGATTATTGGTCTCGCCATCACCGAGTCCGCGCTCGACCCAAGCCTGAAAGGCCTGTTCGCGCAAATCCCGCCGCTCGGAGAATTGCAGAAAAGGCTCGATACTCGAACGCGACAGAGTAATAACATACTTGCCGTCAAGCCCAATTTCAGCAGCCGTGGTTGCCGCCGCTTCGCGGGCGAATTCAGGTAGACCCCGCAAATCATTTTCTGATTCCAGAACGAGCTGGAAATCTTTTTCGTCGGCTAGAACATTTTGCGTAAACTTTGTTGAAAGGCTTGCCAGGCGGGCGTTGATCTCAGTCATCCTGTCCTTCTCGGCAGACCCTAGTTTGGATCCGGAACGAACAAAGTCGGAATGATAGCGTTCGAGCACCCGTTGCTGTTCCGGGGTCAGGTTGAGGTCGGTCTGGTTCTCAAACAGTTTGTCTATGCGTTCAAAGAGTTTTGGATTGAGGCTGATTTCGCTCGAATGGCGCGCCAGGATGGGTGACATCCTGCTTTCGATCTTCTGGAGATCATTGTTCGTGTCCGTTCCGCAGAGATTGAAAAAAACCGAAGATACTTTTCTTAAGAGTATTCCCGAAGACTCGAGACGATCGATCGTATTCTTAAAGGTCACCGAATCGCGATTATCAGCAATATCCTGGATTTCCCGCTTGTGCCGCTCCAGAGCCTGTTCAAAGGCTGGTTCAAAATGCTGGTGTTCGATGCGATCAAATGGCGGAATCTCAAAAGGTGTGGTCCATTCGAAAAGAAGTGGATTTTGCTGTTCTGTCATCGATTAAAGACCTTTTAGAATTGCCTGCATGCATCAATTAGGGTCTGGATTAGCAAAAATCAAACACTATCCAGCCAGGGTGGTAGACGGGACGGGCTTATTA
>JBPCWG010000431.1:0-7496 GCA_051009705.1 Methyloligellaceae bacterium
ATCCATTTCAAGCCTATGGATCGTTTGGGCATGCGTCCGAGTTGCGAGTCCAGGGGCCGATGTAACATGGCCGTAACGTAGAAATTGTTTCCCCAGTCCGGCTGAACCTTGAATGAGAGGTCAGAACTGCCTGGTTCGACCTGGATATCCCTGAATTCAAGCAGGGAATTGCCGATGATGGCCACGAGCGCCCGACCTCTTCCTTTGGATTGCAGGGATACGGTCATTGTTTCGCCGGGTGCATAGGCCGATTTGTTCGTCGACAGGTCGAGGACATCCGGAGTTTCTTCGGTTTCATCTCCGAACCATCCGGCTGTGAAAGTAAAACTCGAAGCCGGCGAACCGGATTTTTCCCTGGTCACTTCGATCCGGTATCTTCCCCACTCAACCGGTACGCTCAGCTCGGCAGTGCCGTTGGGGCCTGTCTTTCCGGTGCCATTGGCAAGGGCTTCGCTAAATGTAATGGGTTCATATCTCCAACGGCCATTTTGACTGTACCATTGGTAGCGACGATGCAGTTTTACCACCTGCCACTGGAACTCCAGGCCGGCAGAAGGTTGTCGATTGTCACCAAGAGAAACGATGGAAAAATTGGCTGTTGCACCTTCAGCCACGAAACTCTCTTTGAAATGCGGCTTGATGCCAATGAATTCCTGGGAGGTCATGACCGGAAGGGAATAGTTCTGCTCTACCGCCCGGCCACCCGGTTCCATCAAACGGATTGAAACTTTGGCTGTTAGCGGATTGGTGCTCTTCGGTAAATCGGGTATCTGCAGGTCGAAGGCCGATTTCCCGGTCGGATCCGTGCGCTTGAGACTGGAGATGGGACGGCGAACCGGCGTGAACGTCTCGCTTTCCAATCCGAAATGATATCCCGGCCAGTCTTTCATTTGTTTGCGATTGGGGCTGAATGTCACATCGCCCTGCAAGCTGAGATTGGAAGCAGGTGCGCCATACAGATAACGACCGGTCATTGATATGCGAGCTGGTTTTTCCGGGGAAACATGTTCCGATTTCGAACTCAGCTTGAGTTCCAGTTTCTGTGGGACAAAATCCTCGACGAGAAAAGATAATTGCCCGATGGGCTTTGCTTTAGAGATCGCATGCGCGGAGATCCGCCATGTTCCGGTCATTGCCATGGAGTGCAGGGGTAGCGTCAAGGCGCGGCCACCAAACCCGCGATCCCTGAGCGTTATCATCTGATGCTCTTTGCCGTCAGGCCGCCTCACCTTCAGGATGAGGGGCAGGTTTTCAACGGCCATGCCGTTTTCGTCACGCAGCAGGGACACAATCCGGACCTGTTCACCGGGGCGATAAACGCCGCGCTCACTATGCAGGAATGCATCCAGCGGCCCGGGGTTCTTGCGCCCGCCAACACCCCGATCCGTGAGATCAAAATTCGAACGCGTGAGATCGAGAAAGGCGTAGTCTCCCGAATTCCCGTGGGCAACGATAAGTGTCGGAGTGAGTCCCCCCTTACCCCGGGTCAGGCCCTTGGGAAATCTGGCATAGCCTCTGTCATCCGTGGTGGCTTCCGCCAGTACTTCGTTGTTCCGTGCCAGAAGACGGAGTTTTAGTTTGGACAATGGCTGAGTTTCCGAAATCGACCGGGCAAATACGAAAATGCCGGACCTGCCGCTGAAAGTCGTGAGCCCAATATCCGATACAATGAACCACTGGGTTGCCCGGGGTTTCCACTGTTGTTCCGAACCGGAGTCAGCGGAAGCCTGCATGATATACAATCCCGGATCCAGGGCGTCGGATATCTGGTTGACCGGAAATGCAGTTGACACTTCCTTGTTGCGATCGACTTTGACCTTCAATTCACCGGACCAAATCTTCGTTCCTTTGTTGGTCTCGATATTTTCGGCCTGATAGCGGCTGAGCTGTTGTCGGAAATTGCCGTCAATAATCGTATTCAACAGGTTGCGATCGCCTATTTTAAAAATCTTGATAGCAACTTTATCGGTATTAACCGAAACAATCGGAATCCCGTTCTGTCCGGTTCGCGGCAGAATGAACTTGTTTCCATTAAACCTGACAGCAGGTTTTCGATCTCGGATGTAGGTTGTGATCTCAATAGGTTTCAGAGTTTTCTCGTTGATGGCCGATGGCAGGCCATCGCGGACCTGGATGTGATATCGCTCGCCATGCTTCAGGTCTTCAATACAAATCTGACGGTCTTCGCGATTAAGGGATGGCGGTACTGTGCCATTGACTTTGACAAACCTTTCATAGTCCAGAGTACCCGGTCCCAGATCTTCCGAGAACTGCAGGCAGATTCTCGGCAGCCTGGCTTCAGAATCCACCCTGTAGTCGAGAAGCCGAAAGCCGTGGAGTTTATTGAGCTTGTTGTATTCCGTGCGAATGCCTTCGTCTTTGTTGTTTTGCGCGAGATAAAGTTTGTAGGTGTCCAGTGCGGGTCGCCACAGGGACATCCGGTTGAAGGCGCGGGCGAGAACGAGCAGCGATCCTGTCGTTGTATCCGTCTGTTTTGATCGCTGGTAGGCGATATAAGCGGCGGATGCGGCATTTCTCGAATAACGATAGCGTTCATTCGACGATTTTGAGCGGGATTGGAGATAGGCTTGTGCCAGCTTGAGCCAAGTGCCTGCATCATTTTTGTCTTTTGCCAGGAATACGGAGAATGATTTTACGGCTCGATTATATTGACCTTTTTGAAACTCACTATGACCCCGTTGTTTCCATTCATTTGCATTTCCGGAATACCGGTTTCCCAAACTGGAAAATCTCTGTTCCAGAGCTGCAGCATTCTGTGCCGTTCCATCATGGGCAAAACGCGCTTCCACAGAAAGGCTGAATGATGTTGAGATAAATAACAGACCGAGAATGAAAAATGTGACAGATCGCATTGCGCACCCCTTCGAAACCCACCCGACATCGGTTGCGACCGAGCACAGGGGGGGCATCCTAATTTGCTGGAGTTTGAAAGTTTTGAAGCTAATCCTGTCCAAATCTTGTTGGATTTGGGGCGATTGTGGAGTGAGGGGTAAGTATACCCGGGATGGCGCTGTAGAAAATTAACTAAAAATTAGAACACATTACCGAAGTCTGAAGCACAGTTGGGACACCAGTTAACTCCAAGTTATCAAATTTCTTATAACAGTCAATTTGCATGGATTGGCAAAATTGAGAACTGTAATGCTTGGGGTATCAAGATCAGTTGCATCTAACAAATCGCTTGTTGGGAGCTATTCAAAACAGTTGAGTGATCTTATCATTCATCGGCGCGCAGAGCTGGCTGAACGGGCGATGCGTGTGGAAGCTGAACGGGCAAACCAGATCAAGTCACAGTTTATCGCCAATATGAGCCATGAACTGCGGACTCCCTTAAACGCAATTATCGGTTTTTCGCGTTTCCTCAAGGAAAAGAAGCGTGAAGACATTGACCCGGAACAGGTCATAGAATTTTGTGGTTACATCAATGAAACCGCTGATCATCTGCTTGAGATTATTAATGATCTTCTGGATATATCCAAGATCCAGGCCGGTAAGGAGCAGCTGCAATGCCAGGAAGTCCTGGTGAGCGAGGTTCTTTCGGCGTGTATAACACTTCTGAAAATTCGCGCGACTGACGCAGGCGTCACACTTGTTGATGAAATTGACAAAGGATTACCCACGATAATCGGTGATCCTGTGAAACTACGCCAGATATTCTCAAATCTCATCAGCAATGCGGTCAAGTTTACACCCGGGGGTGGAACAGTTGCCGTTTGTGCCCAGATGCAGAATTCCAGGGAGTTATACGTATCTATAAGTGATTCCGGTTGCGGCATGTCGGAGGAGGATATCGAAATTGCGCTATCTCCCTTTGGTCAGGTCCAAAGTAATTTTGACCGGCAATATGAAGGGACCGGGCTCGGCCTGCCCATCGCCAAGGCCTTGACCGAATTGCATTCCGGAACTTTTGAAATCCTGAGTGAGAAAGAAGTGGGAACTTCCGTGCGGGTGACGCTTCCGAGCGCGCAGTTAGGTGAGGCTGCCGACAAACAATCTCATTCAATGCCGGACGATTCGTAGCTGCATACCAGTGATTAAGTTTATATTGCAAGGACATGACAATGTTAGCTGAAAAAGCACCAGAAATGCCAAACGCCGAGGCGGAAAGCAAACCCATAGGGCGTATTGTTTCGGTATCGGGTTCCCAGGCCGTGGTGCTGCTGCATGGATCCGATGAAGAAGGGAAAAGCCAGGGGCGAAGCAATCCTGAGATCGGCAACCTTCTAAAACTCAATATGAAGGACAGTATTGTTCTGGCCCTGGTTTCAGCATTGAGTGTTCCGATGCCGACCCAAAGATTGACCGAGGAGGAAGTGTGGATAGCGGAACTGGAGATCGTAGGCGAATTGATAACCGCAGCAGACGGCTCCTCCCTGACGTTTCGCCGGGGGGTTTCCACCTATCCCGCGCTGGGTGATTCGGTTCACATTGTTACCAGGGATGAGCTGGCTGCAGCCTATTTTTCCAACAGCGGCACCGCGATCAACATCGGACAGATCCAGCAGGATACCTCCATCCCGGCCATGATCGAAGTTGACGAATTACTGGGTAAGCACTTTGCCATACTCGGTACAACGGGAACCGGCAAATCTTGTACAGTGGCTTTGATCCTGAGAACAATTTTGCAGGATAATCCGGAAGCCCACGTTCTGTTGCTCGACCCGCACAATGAATACACGGCTTCTTTTCAGAAGAATGCGGAAGTAATTACCCCTGATGATCTGCATTTGCCATACTGGTTTCTGACCTTCGAAGAGATTGTGGCGGTGCTTGTGCGCGATGGATCCACGCGCAATGAGCAGATAGAAATATTGTCCGAACTCATACCCATTGCAAAATCTCAATATGGCAAATCGCGCAATAGGACAGCACAATCAGCGTTGCGAAAGAACTCCGGGGATGTCCGCAACTACACAGTCGATACTCCCGTACCCTATCGTCTCTCTGATCTTGTTTCGCTGATTGAAGATCGTATGGGAATGCTGGAGCATAAAAACGATATCTGGCCAATGAAGCAGATCAAGCAGCGCATTGAAGCCATTTCCCAGGACCAGAGATATGCGTTTATGTTCGGCAGCCTGACGGTTCAGGATCAGATGGCCGAAGTGCTGGGGCGCCTGTTTCGAATTCCGGTGAACGGAAAACCGATTACGATCTTGCAGCTGACCGGGCTCCCCTCTGAAATCGTCAATGTGGTGGTTTCCGTGCTATGCCGTATGACGTTTGATTTCGGCCTTTGGAGCCGGGGAAAAATTCCACTCACACTCGTTTGTGAGGAAGCCCACCGCTATATCCCCAATGATCCGACGCTTGGTTTCGAGCCGACCCGTCGTTCCATCTCGCGGGTCGCCAAGGAGGGGCGAAAATATGGTGTGTCCCTGTGTATTGTCAGTCAGCGACCGTCCGAACTGGATTCGACAATACTCTCCCAGTGCAATACGATTTTCGCCATGCGAATGTCGAATGACAGGGATCAGCAGATTGTTGCGGCCGCTGTTTCTGAATGTGCCTCGGGAATGCTCGACTTTCTGCCATCTATCGGAACGGGTGAGGCTATCGCTTTTGGTGACGGTGTACCGTTACCTGTAAGAATTGTTTTCAATCGCTTGTCTCCCGATGTCATGCCAAGGAGTCAAACGGCTCTGTTTACAGAGAGATGGCGAACAAAGATCGAGAATAAGGACTTTCTCCACGCTGTTGTCGAGAGCTGGCGCGCTGCAAGTTCATCTGCGGTTATTCTCGAAGAGGAAGCCGCGGCGAACCGGTCACAAGAAGAAGTCAACAGGCCACTCCTGCAGCCTTCGGTCCCCGTCGGAGATCGTACAACTTACCCGGAAGATCTGCAGCCCGCCTCTCAGAGTGATACTCAGCAGAGTCGTGAGCATCAACAGAGTGCAGGTGCAGGGGCCAATTCCGATCCGACTTCCGATGGGCAGCTGGATATTGCGAATATGACGGAGAGACTGCGTCGTCGTATTCAGAACGAAATGTAATTCATCGTGTACGGAAATCAGTCGGTATCGGTTGCAGGCATATTGATGTAGTCTTAACGCGTTCAACGATGGGTCGAATGAGTGCGTGCTTTGCGATGATCTCCGTCTTTCGAAATGATCCCGGACTGCGGCAGCAGGTTCATGACATTTTCTTTGAATCGAGCGTGCGTCAGGACTTCGAGTCCGATGCAGATCGTATTGGCTTCAGGAATTTGTGGCTGGATCCCTATATCCAACACTATCCGCACGAGATTTTTATTTATGAGCAACCGCAGGGAGATGTGCTGGGATATCTCACAGGGTGTTCAGACTCGAACGCGGCAGCTGAAATATTCTCCGGCCCGGACTTTCTGCGGACAATTGATTTCGTTTACGAGACCTATCCGGCACATCTGCATATCAATGTACGCGCCGAGTGTCGCAACAAGGGTATTGGTGCTGATTTGATCGAACACTACGCGTCCCATTGCAGACAACTTGGACTGGCCGGGGTTCATATCGTGACCGCAAGGGGTGCCCGAAATACAAAATTCTACAACCGTCTGAACTTTGAACAAGTTCATGAGTTCACAACCAATGGTAAGACTCTTGTCGTACTCGGTCGGAAACTCGGCTGAGCAGGACGGAGATCAGTCGAAGTGACGGCGGTTACCAGGCAGATTCTAGGAACCGAATCTTTTGCCGGTTTCTACACCACCTGCTTCGACCCATTCACTTGTCGATAGTTTGCCTTGACCCTGGGGTCGCACCCGCAAGATTTGAATTGAACCTTCGCTACAGGCGACACTCAATTGATCTCCTGAAATTTCGATGATTTCCCCCGGACTTCCAGAACCGTCCACAGAGAGTCGGGAATCGAATATCTTGATCTCCTCTCCGTTGAGTTGGCTCCAGGCGCCGGGTTGGGGATCGCATCCGCGGATCAGGTTGTAGACTTCCGAAGCGGGTTTGTTCCAGTCAATTTCCGCATCGGGTTTTTTGCACCAGCTTTCATACGTGGCTTTGGAATCATCCTGTTCGATACGTGATGCCTTGCCGGACTTCACAAGCTCCAGGGCTTCGAGCATAGCATCGACGCCCATCGGGAAAAGGCTGTTGAAATAAAGACTTCCAAGGGTATCGTCCGGCTTTATCTCCACCTCTTTCTGCAGTAAAATCGGACCTTCATCCAATCCCTCATCAGGCCAGAAAATGCTCAGGCCCGTCCGCGTCTTACCCATTATAATCGGCCAGTTAATGGAGCTCGGCCCCCTGTGTTCAGGGAGTAGGGAGGGGTGGTACTGGAAAGTGCCGTGAGTTGGGATATCCAAAACATTTTGAGGAACCATCAGCGTTACATAGGCCATCATGCAAATGTCGGGTTCGAAGCTCTGCATCAGTTGAGCGGCCTCGTCGGTTTTCCAGGATTTAGGCTGATGGACCGGTAATCCCTGCTCTTCCGCAAATGTTTTGAGAACATCAGGCTTGCCTCCATCCCGATCA
>JBPCWG010000432.1:0-7474 GCA_051009705.1 Methyloligellaceae bacterium
AAGTTCCCGGGCAAAGCCATTGTCGCGGCGATGCTGGACCCTTTTGGCGACCGAAGCGGGCTGGAACAGCTCGCCGGTGCCGGGGTGACCAGTTTTTCCATGGAATTCATGCCCCGCATCACCCGGGCGCAGTCGATGGATGTACTGTCATCGCAGTCGAATCTCGCCGGCTACAAAGCCGTTATCGATGCGGCCGCCTATTTCAACCAGGCCCTGCCGATGATGATGACCGCCGCCGGAACTGTTCCCGCAGCGAAAGTTTTTGTCATGGGTGCCGGTGTTGCCGGTCTCCAGGCGATAGCGACCGCACGTAGGCTGGGCGCTATCGTAACGGCTACGGATGTGCGTCCGGCGGCTAAGGAACAGGTCGAATCTCTTGGGGCGAAATTCATCGCCGTTGAAGACGAGGAGTTCAAGGAAGCCGAGACCGCAGGCGGTTACGCCAAAGAAATGTCCGACGAATACAAGAAAAAGCAGGCGGAACTGATTGCCGATCATGTCAGACAGCAAAATGCCGTGATCACCACGGCCCTCATTCCCGGCCGTCCGGCGCCGGAGCTCATATCCAAAGAAATGGTTGAAAGTATGCCTGCCGGCGCTGTGATCGTTGACCTGGCGGCGGAACGGGGTGGCAATTGTGCTCTCACCGAACCTGGCAAGACGGTTGTTCGCAACGGTGTTTCGATAATGGGACCTTTGAATCTGGCAGGTGATCTGGCGGTCAATGCCAGCAGTCTGTACGCCAGAAATCTTCTCGCTTTCATCACGACGATGATTGACAGTGAGAAAAGTGAACTGGCGATCGATTGGGAAGATGAAATTATCCAGGGAACGCTGGTGACGCGAGATGGGAAAATCGTGCATCCGGCATTGACGAAGGAAGGCGCGTGATGATGACCTCACGAAAACTAATATCCCTGATGGCACTGTTTGTTTCGGGATTTCTGATGTTCCAGTTCGCACTCATCGACGTCGTTATGGCTGCCGGTGAAAATGCACGGGAAGTCAGCCCGTTTGTCTTTCAATTCTCAATTTTCGTGCTGGCCATATTTGTCGGTTATTACGTCGTCTGGGCCGTGACACCGGCACTGCACACACCGCTCATGTCGGTAACCAACGCCATCAGTTCCGTGATTATTGTCGGGGCCCTGCTGGCGGTCGGTGTCGAGGCCGTGGAAGGTGACGGCGGCGGTAGTACCGGACTGGCGAACTTTTTTGGATTTGTTGCGTTGATTCTTGCTGCGGTAAACATTTTTGGCGGATTTCTGGTAACCCAGAGAATGCTCGCCATGTATAAGAAGAAGGAGCGGTAACGATGACTGCAGATCTTGTTGCTCTCTTATATCTTGTTTCCGGTGTCCTGTTTATTCTCGCACTCAGGGGGCTTTCGTCTCCGGAATCCTCCAGACGCGGCAACGCCTTTGGCATCGTTGGCATGGCCATCGCAATTCTCACGACGCTTTTTATTGCCGCGCCGTCAGGAGTTTTCTCTTGGCTGATGATCATTGTCGGCTTGGGGATCGGTGGTGCTGTCGGCGGCATTGTGGCACAGCGCATTCCAATGACCGCCATGCCGCAGCTGGTCGCGGCTTTTCACAGTCTTGTCGGCCTGGCTGCCGTGCTGGTTGCCGCCGCGGCGATCTACGCACCTGCATCCTTTGGCATAGGACAGATAGGCACCATCGCTAAAGCAAGCCTGTTTGAAATGTCCCTGGGCGTCGCTATCGGCGCGATAACGTTTACCGGTTCTGTTATTGCCTTTCTGAAACTCGATGGCCGTATGTCCGGTGCACCTATTATGCTGCCGGCGCGGCACATCATTAATATAGCCCTCGCCCTGCTTCTCGTTTTCCTGATTTATCAGCTGGTTGCAACTGAGTCCCGAACCATGTTCTGGATGATTGCCATTGTCTCACTGATCATCGGTGTGTTGATCATCATCCCCATCGGTGGAGCTGACATGCCTGTGGTTGTCTCCATGTTGAACTCCTATTCAGGCTGGGCGGCGGCCGGAATTGGGTTCACCCTCGGAAACACGGCCTTGATCATAACCGGTGCCCTGGTTGGGTCGTCCGGGGCCATCCTTTCTTACATTATGTGTAAGGGCATGAATCGCTCTTTCATTTCGGTGATCTTGGGCGGCTTTGGAGGCGAAACCGCTGCGGTGGCAGGTGGTGACGGCGAGCAGCGGCCGATCAAGCAGGGATCTGCAGATGATGCCGGATTCATGCTCAAGAATTCAAGCAAAGTGATCATTGTTCCGGGATATGGCATGGCCGTTGCCCAGGCCCAGCATGCGTTGCGGGAAATGGGAGATGAATTGAAAGCCGCCGGGGTTGATGTCGCCTACGCCATCCATCCAGTCGCCGGACGTATGCCGGGGCATATGAATGTCCTTCTGGCTGAGGCCAATGTTCCTTACGACGAAGTGTTCGAGCTGGAAGACATCAACAATGATTTTGCACAGGCGGACGTGGCTTATGTGATTGGCGCCAATGATGTGACCAATCCGGCGGCTGAAGATGATCCAACATCGCCCATCTACGGAATGCCGGTATTGCAAGTATGGAAGGCCAAAACGGTAATGTTCAACAAGCGGAGCCTGAGTTCTGGTTATGCAGGCATCGATAATCCTCTGTTTTACAGAGATAATACTCTGATGTTATTTGGCGATGCCAAGAAAATGACTGAAGAAATCGTTAAGGCTTTGTAGTTATATTATTTTTTGAGGGATTTCTACTTAGAATAAACAAATGGTGCCCCAAATCCCTGATCACGAAAATTGGATCAATTGGTCACATATTAACTGTTTAAAATAAATGGTATATGCTGTAGCTTCTGCGCCAAGTTTCAGTATGAGATCATCTAAGGAAATTCACTTCATCTCTAGAAAAGCCTGATAACCCGGGGGTCATCGATATTTCGATTGGGTTGTCTGTCGCATTTTCAAGAACTTTCACAAACATGAATAGCTAGTGCGGGGACAGCAGTCTGGGTCTTTAGATTCATGCTGCGTTTACCATATTCGGGAGGATTTTGAGGATTCGGTCCAATAATCATGTACTCCTGATGAAACGTTCCCGGATATTTCCAGAAATTTCGTAAGAACACGGGAACACTCGATAGAAGATCGGGGCTGGGAACACCCGGATCAGATAAACGCGTAATATAAAAAGTGTGTTAGGCAATTTATGCTCACAGTTCTGATGATTTTGGGTGCGCTTCTGGTGATCTATGCCATCGTTGCGGTTACCTTGTATATTATACAACCTTTGTTGCTGTATTCTCCCGATAAAACCCGTGTAAACCCTGCATCGATTGGTCTGAACAACATCGATGAAATGGAGATCGAAAGCCCGGATGGCGAAAAGCTCGTCTGCTGGCATTCCCCTGCGGATCCCGGTTATCCGACAATTCTATACTACCACGGTGTTAGTGGAAATCTGGCCTCTCGCCGGGAACGCATTCATCGCTTTACGCGCCGCGGATACGGGGTCTTTATGCCGAGTCATCGGAGCTATTCCGGATCTTCAGGCATGCCGAGCCAAGCCTGGCTGATTTCCGACGGGCTGTTTGCCTACGATACATTGCGATCTCTTGGTGTTGATTCTCAAAACATCGTCGTCTATGGGGAATCACTCGGTACTGGTGTTGCTATACCGGTTGCCGGTAATCGCGACGTCAGCGCTCTCGTTCTGGAAGCCCCTTATACGTCGATCCCTGACGTCATCAGTTTTCGATTTAAACAGTATAGATTTTTCCCCTTCGGAACATTCCTGCTAGACAAATTCGAGTCTCGCAAGATCATTCACAAAGTTAAAGTTCCCGTGCTTGTCATGCACGGCGGCAAGGATGAACTGATTCCATTGGAACTAGGTCAGGAAATCTTCAATCTCGCCAATGAACCCAAGGAAATGATGGTCTTTGACACCGCTGGACATACGGGTTTGTTCCGGGTTGGCGCTTTCACGGAAATCAGAAAATTTCTGGAGAAGCATACCCCAACGCCACGACCGAAAGTTACCGAACTCCGGCCACAGAATATCGCCCGGCAAAACCGCGTTTAACTCAGCCTCAGTATTACCTGTTAAATTGTATTTGCTCTGTCCGCAAGTCGCTGCTCACGCGATGAATGAAAGGGGGGAGAAGGAGATATGGGGTTTACCTGTTTGTTTTCGGGAAAAGTCGCGTCACATGCCCCATCTTCCGTCCTGCCCTAATTTCGTTTTTACCGTATAAATGCAGTCCGCTTGCTTCTTGGCGTGCATATTCAGGCCAGTTGTTTGCCTCGTTTCCGATGAGATTGGTCATCTCCGCATCGGAATGCCGGTCTGCAGGACCTAGCGGCCATCCTGCAATCGCCCTAATATGATTTTCAAATTGGCTGACAGCACACGCGTCTAGTGTCCAGTGGCCACTGTTGTGCACGCGTGGCGCAATTTCGTTGACCAGCAACCGGTCTTCGCCCGCATCCGTGACATGAAACATTTCAACACCCAGGATGCCGATATAATCCAGTTCTTCGGCGATCTGGCAGGCAATCGCTTTAGCCTGATCTTGGACCTCGTCCGAGAGAGTGGCGGGAACAGTTGATGTTTTCAGGATATGATTTTCATGAACATTCTCTGCCGGTGCATACGCCGCGGTCATCTGGTTTCGGTCGCGGACGACAATAACGGATATTTCCCGATCAAATGGAACAAATGCTTCCAGGATCAGATGGTCACTGGCCAGGTCTTTAAAGGTTTGGTTCAAATCCGATGTAGCTTCTATTTTGCTCTGACCTTTGCCGTCATAACCGAAACGGCATGTCTTCAGAATTGCCGGTGTTCCCATGATCTCAACAGCTTTGGATAATTCTGCGACAGAAGTTACGGGAGCATACGCGGCGGTTTCAATGTTGATGGCATTGATGGCCGCCTTTTCCGCAAGCCGATCCTGTGCGACAGATAAAGCATGGGCGTTCGGAGCGATTGGAACGATCTGTCCGACAGTTTCATAGGAGTCCAAAGGAATGTTTTCAAATTCTATGGTTGCCACATCGACGGCACCGGCAAATTCTTCGAGCGCCTTCAAATCATTGTATTGAGCCACCGTCTGAAACCCAGAGACATCGAACGCTGGTGATTCTTTTTCCGGAGCATAGATGTGCACGTGCAAACCAATCTGGGCCGCAGCTAGGGCAAGCATCCGGCCAAGCTGGCCACCGCCGAGAATTCCGACAGTCGATCCGGGAGATAGTGGAAAATCAGCCATCCTCTGAAGGAACTTCTGCAATACGATCCGTTTGCGCCTGACGCCAGGCTTTCAGGCGTTGGCCAAGATCAGGGTTGCTCAAGGCAAGGATCTCAGCGGCGAGCAGGGCCGCGTTTCTAGCGCCAGCCTCACCAATTGCCAGAGTTGCCACGGGTATTCCGGCAGGCATTTGGACGATTGACAGGAGGCTGTCGAGACCAGACAGCGACCGGGATTTTACCGGCACACCAAGTACAGGAAGAATTGTCAGGGATGCGACCATGCCGGGAAGATGTGCTGCACCACCAGCGCCGGCAATAATTACCTTAATCCCGCGCGCTTCCGCTGTCTTTGCGTACTCATAAAGGCGATCAGGGGTTCGATGGGCCGAGACGATGTTTGAACCGTAGGATATTTGCAATTCTTCCAGGATTTCGGCAGCCAGTTTGAGAACGGCCCAGTCTGACTGGCTGCCCATTATAAGTCCAACATCGTTTTCTGCTTGGGTCATTCTATGCCCACACGTTTCCAGAAATTAATAGCGGAAAATGCAGATTATAGAGGGGCTGCAATAGTTTACAAGCACGAGATCAAATTCGCTTTTGCTGTCCACAATGGTCTTTAGAATATCTTAAAAACTGAATGAGAGCATATAGCGAAGCACTCGTGTAAATCCTTGCATTCCTGAGACATTTTAATGGCAATTTGGCAAGAATCAGTGCTCAGTTTTGATTATCAAGCTCAATTTCGCTATGAACGATAGGCCCTTGATGAGAAGCAATGAGAAATCGACTGTAACCCCTGATCGGTCTGGTTTAGGAACTGATACGAACCGTGACCGGACTGGCCAGAGGCGAGACATTCGAAATAATGCGGCTTCTTTGGGAACCGGTGCCAGTCGCAGGACCCCTTCAGCGACAGACATAGTCGAACTGCTGGAAGAGCTAGAATTTCTGCGTCATGAGCTCGCCGTTGCCAGCAAACGCATAAACTTTCTGGAAAACCTGGCCTACGAGGATCCTCTTGTCCCGGTGCTGAATCGACGCGGTTTCATGAATGAACTGGAGCGGATCATAGCCTATGTCAAGCGCTACGGAACGAACATTTGTCTGATGTATTTAGATATCAATCGCTTCAAGGCTATCAATGATCAATATGGTCACGCCATGGGTGATCATGTCTTGAAGTATGTTGCGAACTGCCTGACGGAGAATTTTCGCAAGTCGGATCTTGTTGGGCGTATTGGTGGCGATGAATTTGCAGCGATTCTCCACCACGCAGACGTGAGAGCCGCCAAGAACAAAGCTGCAAAACTGAGAAGGATTTTTGCTCGTGCGCCCTTCTGCACAGGAAATGTGAAAATCGACATTTCCGTCTCAACGGGAATTGCACATATTCTCAATTCCGATTCCCCGGAGGCGGTAATGGCCCGTGCCGATACGGAAATGTATCTACAGAAAAATCCCAAACAGTCCATGTTTTTAGAAAGCTAGAATCTTTAGTTGCGGTCTTCTGGTAGCAAGCCAGGATGCAGGGTTAATGAGTCCTGCGCAGCTAATGGATGTTATGTGAATGACCGGCTACGCAATAATATCGGGAAATAACTGGTCTTCGATTTTGGTAATCTTATCTTTAAGAGCGAGTTTCTTTTTCTTTAATCTAGTCAGCTGCAATTGGTCTGCACGTCCAGATTCTTCCAGGGCATCAATGGCGCGGTCCAGATCGGTGTGTTCCAGCCTCAATTTTTCCAATTCGTTTCTAAGTTTCGACTGATTTTCAATCTCCATAAAATTGACCCCAATCTGTTTGCCGGTTTTCCAGATAATAGAGTACAGATTCTCAGTGTACCACAAATCGCGTTTGATTGGGATATCTCTTCCCCGAAACAAAATTAAGTGGTGGTGCACTCAGTCCAAAATCCAAATATTTCAAAATAATTTAACAATTTGAACGGCGCAAATTGGACAACAGGTTGTTGTTCTGACAGAATAAAAGGCGTTGTTCAAATTGGAAAACGAAAGGAGAGAGATAATGGCAGTGAATTCACATCTCGCGGAGCTCTCGGAAAAGCACCAGAAGCTTGATCGCCGGATTGAACGGGAAATTCAAAAGCCAAATGCAGATACTCTCAAAATTACTGAACTCAAGAGAAAAAAATTAGCTGTTAAAGACGAAATATTTAAACTTCAGGAAGATCATTCACCTTAAACAGCATTGTCTGTTTGAGATTTAAAAATTA